>DHGE01000135.1 GCA_002402635.1 Deferribacterales bacterium UBA4806 | reverse complement strand
TTAAGCAGAAATAGAGCACTTTTATTTAGTTCCTTCTTTTCAGAGAAAACTCTCTTTATTTCATTAATCATAGCTTCACCGTCTTTATTAAATCTCTCTGATAAGTACTTAATAATAAAAATCACATCTTCATAATTATGAGAATTGAAAAAATAATTTTCTACATTAATTGAATCTAATTTCTTCTTTATTTCTAGTGAGTAGCCTTCTTTCATACCAAAAACAACAGTTGGCTTTAATGANNACAATCTGCTCCACGTTAATCATGTTGTATGATCCAACTTTTTTAATTTTTTGCGCATCAACAGGATAGTTACATTCTTTTGTGACGCCAACTAAATATTCACCTAGATCAAGTTTAAATATAATCTCTGTAATATTTGGAGAAAGGCTTATTATCCTATCTTTAGCAATTAAATTAGTAGATAATAATAAAAAAAGAAAAAATATTTTTACCACTTGCATAAAGTTAAACATAATTAATTTACATCAATTATTGAAACAAAGATATTAATAAAATATATAATTAACTCTTTTTAAACACAATACTACCAAGAGGTACTCCTTATTCATTCGCAATTATAACACATTTAGCAATTAACATAAAATAAATTCCTTCTACTTCGCTTAAGGCCTCATAATTAGCCTGACCTTTGCTAACGGTAATTGAAGGTTTTATCTTTCTTATGATATTTACATTATCTCCAACATCCATCTCAATTATTTCAACGTTATCCAATTTATCAATAGAAACCTCATAGGCATCTTCAACTGTTGCATCATTTAAAATGGGGAATTTTTTAACTACAAATACTGTTTTTTTATTTAAGTGCTCTATCAAAAGCTTATCAAAAACAATTTCTCCACAATTATCTGCAAAATACAATATATTATCTGAGCTATACAATTCTTCTAAAAAACTTTTATAAGTTTTAGAATCTATTTTAGCTGATAGAGCATTATTCAATGATTTGTTTATATCTCTATCTACAGCTGGTCCAAAATCTATAATATTACCTGCAATTGCCATTTTAATAGCTATCTCTGTTTTTTCATTGTAGTTATTTATAATATTTTTTAATTTAGGGTATAATTCTAAAGCCTCTCTGTTGCTTCTTTTCTTAATCTCTCTATATGGATCAGAATTACCAGTTTCCTTAACAAGGATATCATACAATTTCTTTGTTAATGTTAATTGACTATCATTCCATTTTATTTCTTCTAACTTCTTTATAACTTTTCTTAATATATTCTCCTGTGCTTCCTCATCCCGAGTAACTATCCGTGCTGCTTCTAAAATTTGCCTTTGAATGCAGGGTATACAGTCTAATTTTGTTTTCATCTATTTTTATTTACCCTATCTTTTAAGTTATTTTAATATAAATTGAAATATTATTTTTAATTATTCTTATCTAAACAATATGTACATTAAAAAAGCTTTTTCATATCTTTTTTAACATGTGCCCAATTACCAATCTTATAATTTAGTGCTATTATAGAAAAATATTTCTTTCATGCAACTTATAAGTAATACCGCTATTGACTATCTACGTCCTTTTACTTACAGTTTTAAAAATTAAGAATGAAAAACAAAAACATAAGATTTCAAATAACAGAAAAATCTATAAATATAAATGATACAATTAATAGCTTTTACACTGCATTAAATGATTCCACTGGCACTATCGTAATCCACCACGGCAAAGCAAAGTACCCAGGCAAACATATAAAGAATTATAAAAAAATTGAAATCAAAATGTTAGAAAATGAAAATATGATAAAAGAACGGTTATTATCAATAGTCAATAAATATAATATTAATAAAATTCATATAGCCCATAGAATTGGCACTATCTATAAAAACGATGCTATTTTATTTATTGGAGTTGAAGCAGTTGAGAGAAATGATGGTTTTAACTGCGTAAGAGAAGTTTTAGAATATATGAAACAAGAAAACATCTTCTCATTAAAAGAATTAGATGAAGTTTAATTAAATTTTATATTTTTATTTAATCTCTAATTTACTCATGAATTGTTTAGGATTCTTATTATTCTTACCAATTGGTTTTAAAAGCATTTCAGAAGCTTTTAACTGTTCAACAATTACATTATTCAATAATCCTGAATCTTGATTTAATAATTTTTCGTTATCAATTTCTAATGCCAATGCAAAATCAAATCCCTGATTATGGACAAAAAATCTATTTGGGATACTTTTAAGGCCACCTAATACAAGACCATACCTTAAATATGGATAAATATCCTTATGCTTTAATGCCTTTGCAGAATAAGTTAATACATCATGAGTTGTTAAACCACCATATTTTATCTCAATTACTACTAATGGAATATATACTCCATCATTCACGCACCGGATGCCCCCGGCGCATTGCTGAAGGCCGCGCTCGCCCACGTGCAGTTCGAGACCATTCACCCCTTCCTGGACGGCAACGGCCGGGTCGGCCGGAATTATTTTTTTAATAACTATATCAGTTTGAAAAGCATATTTGCCCCTCGTAGGTTTTATATAATCTTCTGGCTGCAATTCGCCTTTATCATTAATTATTAATTTATAAAGCAAATTTTCATATTTTAATACTTCATAACTATTTTTTATTAAACTATTATTACTTAATTCATTATAAATTATATCAGTAAAACCCTTTTCATTCATATTTTTATCTCCTAATAAATTTAGTAACAATTATTCAAAATATAAATTAATACCTTTTATCAGTTTGAGATTAACTTGTTCCAAGTTGGGGTGTTTAAAAAAGATTCATCTGCATTTTCTTCCATTTTCAAAAATAGTTTATAGGGCATACTGACTGTTAAGTAGCCTCCTTTTAATGAATGTTTTAAATTAAGCCTTGCTGAGATATCTGTTAGGCCAATTACCGCTCTTGGATTTTCTGATTCATCTTCTTTGTATGTCAATATGCCTATTTGTTGACAGGCTGCTGCCTGAGGAGCAATAACATTATTTAAGCCATCTCTAAAATAATTTGATAGGATTATTAATGCAGATAGTTGGTCATGATTCACAAGGAATGATACAGACTTTATATTATCACTGCCTTCAGTTAAACTTAATGGCTTAAAAGTAACAAATTTAAAGTAGATATCAGTAATGGGTAAATCTTTCTCCACAAATGTTTTTACAAGTTCTGGAGTCTTTTTTAATCTTTCACCGTTTGCAAATTTTTCATATAGGGACTCATTCACTTTGCCTTCAAGATTTTTTAATATATTTTTTCCCTTATCACTATTTTTGTTGCCATTGGAAAGAAAGGAATAGAAGCAGTCAAGTCCCCCTGGAAATTTCGTATAGTAGTTTCCAAAGCCAAGCCCCACTGCCCCGCCCCAGCAGCCAAAAGTTTCTCTGCTAATTTGCGTAATTTTACCCCTTGCAGCTGATACAAATAAATACATAATACATCCATATTTACCTTCTTTAAAAGAAATAGCATTATCAATTTTTTCATTAGAAAAGGTTAGTGCAACTGCATCATAGTCTAATTTTAAATAATCCTTTAATTTATATTGCATCGATGCCTCCTGCATTAAGTCGTAAAAATATGAATCAATAATTTATAAACATTACGTATTAATAATTTTTTCCTTTTTGACAAAAACTTCACCAGTAAAAAATGCTATTAGTTTTTTATCATTCTCTCTTTCAATTTTTATTTCATATAATCCCGTACTCTTTGTTCTATTTAACTCTTCAGCTGTTGCAACCAAAGTATCTCCTAAATATGCTGGGTTTGTAAAATTAATATTAGCCGATATTGCTAAGGCAATATTGCCATAAATATTTGAAATTAATGCAAAAGTATAATCTGCAAAAGAAAAAAGTGCACCACCATGACAAATATTTGCAGCATTTAACATATTCTCTTGCACCACCATTTTAGTTTTGACATTTCCCATTTCTGCTTGAATTATTTCAATATTAAATAAAGATTTTATTCGATCATTTTCTTCAATAAATTTTATTATACTATCCATTTTCAACCTCGACTAATTATCTATTTAATTGTTCGAACTATTACATAATTAATAAACATATTCAACTATATAAACTCATTATTCAAATAGTCATTAATAAAAGTATAATCTTCATTTAAATAACCAATTAAAAAATAAGTAATCCCTGCATAAAAAGAATTATCACTAGTGATAGAAAATATCTTTTTACTAAAATTTTGAACCCATTTTAATAAATGATTTTCTAAAAATTCTTTCTGTTTGAAATATGTTTTTCTCACATCAACTAATAAAGAATTTTCACTGTTCTTCATTACTATATTCGACAAGAAAGACATAAATAAGAGTTCCATTGAAATGTGGTCCTCTATTGTGTTATTATAATCTTTTGGAAAAAACATATTATCACTATATAGTCTTTTAACAGTCTCCCACACTTCACTCTTCATAAGTTTATCAGGTGACATATACACAGATTCAAATAAAGGTACACTTATATTCCCTAAGTAGAATAAACGAGTGTATTCCTTTGAAAGTTCCTTCAGAAGTAGTTTTTTACATATTTTATTATTTACAATATCATTTTTAAAATTTTTAAGGATCAACATCGATTTTACTAGATCATTATTATCGACATTAGAAAAAATGCTCTCTATTACATCAAATAAACTGATAAAATTGTTAAGGTAATTAGAATCTGGCACGTCGTAATAACTTTTTGAGAGAAACTCATATATGATTTTTCTACCTCTATTTATTTCTAAAAGCTCTGACATAACTGACTTCTAAATATCGCTTTCATATTGAAATATTTCAGGATAAGTTAAATCCAATTTAATTTCTCTCAAAGCTTTACGATCATTAAGCGTTTCTACAATATTATAACTTATACCTATTTCCATACTTTTTGGTAAATCATTTATTAATATAGGATGAAATTCAAGGATATTATTCTCTTTATCGAAATAAAACCTGTTTTCTCCTAATTTTTTTATGTGCTCTAAAGCAACTGTTCCATGATTACCATAAACTTTAGCAGTTTTAATAAAAAAATCCTTCTGAGAAAATACTTCGTAAGCTAATAATTTTGTATTCATATTCTGGTTATATATTTGGGAAAATAATTTGTTTTCTAAAGAACAGTAATGCATCCCCATATTAAAGCTATTGCTTATCCCATACAACAATAATTCTAAGCAATCCTCCTCACTACCACTGATGGGCAAACCACCTGCATATGTATAATTATAAAATACTTCATAGGGTCTATATTTTAGTTTAAATCCTCTTCTCGTATATTCTAAAGAGTTAATCAAAGGGAATAGAAATTCCAAAAGATTTATACCATCAATATTTGCTAACTCGAGACTGTTTAATAATGCTTTCATTTTATTTATAGTACCTGGGATTACTGGCATTTCAACCATTACTGTCGATATATATGTTTTTGCCATTATCAATTTCTTCATTAGTGAATTTATTGCATTTTCACTATCTTCAATTTTAATACTAAAACGTATCTCATTTAATCCTGAATCATGCAGTTTTGCTAAAACATCTTCATCAACTAGATCTCCATTTGTATAAAGACGAGTATGAATATTAGGGTTATGTTTTTTTACATATGAGAAAAATGAACAAACTTTATCAACATGAATCAACGG
>DHGE01000183.1 GCA_002402635.1 Deferribacterales bacterium UBA4806 | reverse complement strand
CAAAAATCTCAACGATTTGAATGATCATCTCACCGCGCTGGAAGAGCGCATTGCCGTCCTGGAACAGGAGGACAGGACGATCAAAGGGGCAATCAACGAGGTCAATCATAATCTTCAATACAACAACCAGCAGTCAAACCTACCCACCACCGGGTTGTTGAGCAGGAATTTCTTCACGCGTGCTTTTACCGTCTGGGGGCATTATTTCGTAGCGAGCTTTATTATTGGGTTGATAGTGGCTTTTATATATATGGCTTTATTTGTTTTCATATTGGGAAAATCGATGAATTTTTAGACGAATTTTATTCCAATAAAAAATCTTTTATAAAAAGAGAGTAAATAAATGAAGAAAATTAAAAAGTGGTTTGCGGTTAATTTGTCTAGAAAAATTAAATTGATAATATTTTGGGACAAAATAAAAAGCAACCTAGTAATTCCAATATTATTATTTCTTGCTTATGAAATCTATTCAAAATATAGATACTCGATAGTTTCTAAAGGTTCCATATCGATTTTTACTGATCCTTTTTTTTCAACTTTAATAGCTGCAATACTTGGTGGAGCTTTAGCTTTTTATGGATCTGTGTATGTGCAAAGGAGTGAATTACAAGCAAAGTCATCAATACGTCGACGAGATGAGATTTATATACCTCTATATAATGAATTTTTGGAAATAAAAAGAAACTTACATGAGCACCCATGCCCAAGTAATTATAAATTTTCAAAACAAGAAGGTTATCTTAATGATCCTCAATTCTTAATATGGAATAAGTTTAAAAACGACTATAAGATTTTAGAAGTACCAAAAGTAATTGGAAATGCTTTAGATGAATATCTTTTACTAATTGGGATGTATTTAACCGAGTATAAAAAAGCAGTCAGTGACCATAATGTTGAATCAGCTATAAAAAAAATAATAATTCAAAATTCTGTTGAAGATAATTCCAATAGAAATGACTTGATTTATCGTTACTTACCATGTAACAGAAATCTTAATCAAATAAAAATATTTTTACAATCAGATCTTAGCAAAATTGAAAAAGGGAGGCAAGTACACATTAAAACTGATAACGAAATAGATATTATCGCCCAAACGATTTATAAAGAGTGTAGTAAATTTAGAAGTGTTCAAGAGTTGCAAAAATATAGAAAACAATTAGACGAGAAAAATGATGAGCTAATAAACGTATTAGGAAAGATTATCATATATGTTAATGATAAATATGATCAGCGAATAAAATTATTTTAAAAAATTATAGTCTTTGAATTTCTAAAAATTGGTAATAAATTAGAAAATGGATATTGGTGATTGATTTATGCCTTAAGGTATTATGATTTCAGAGGTTTGAAATTAATTCTTGAGCCTTTATGTAATATCATTGGCTATCAGCCACGAGCTACGAGCCACCCACTTTCATTATCCTCACTCCCTCCTCCGTCAGACCATACAATTCATACACCAGTTTATCAACAGAGGCACCAGTGGTAGCGATAGCGAGCTGAAGGCGGTTGGTATTCTTTGGTATCAAGTTAGATGACGTTGAAATTTTTCCGAAGGAATATACAAACAAGATATAAATTAATTATTGTTGCATAATTCTTCTATTAATTCGATAAAATATTTTTCTTTCCGTACCTTCTCAAAATCACTATCTTCTAAAACAGATTTACGATAATCTTTATTTTTTGTTAAAGCTTTCCTTAACCAAAAAAGTGTGTCCATTAATTTTTCTTGAATTGCGAAACAACATGCAAGGTTATAAAAAGCATCTTCATTATCAGGTTTTAAAGAAATAAATTTTTCATAATCTTGGATTGCTAGGTCTATATTACCTAATTCGAGATAACTACTTGCACGGTTATAATAAGGTTCAGCGATATTTGGATCGAGATCAATTGCCCTATTAAATTCTTGTAAAGCTTCCTCGTGCATTCCTTTATCACTAAAACATGCACCTCTATTTGAATAAAGCTCAACAAATTCAGGAAAAATTTTTATTGCCTGGTCAAAATCTTCAATAGCTTGATCAATTAAACCTTTTTCATGAAATATTGCTCCACGATTGTTATACGCTTCAATTAATGATGGGTCTAGTTCTATAGCTTTTGTGTAATATCGAATTTTCTCATCTTCATCCTTTGACAAATATCCTCTCTCAAACCATTCTTGAGCAGTTAATGTCTTCTCGTCAACTAATGGTTCTGACGCAATTATTCTTTTTTGTTCATCAACGATTTGTTGAACATTTTCAGAAATTGGATGTAATACTGCATCCAGTGAAATATTTAGGAATCTATTGCATAAAATTTCCATACCTTCATCAAAATATGTTGGCTGAATATCAATCCCATTATATTGTTTCAAAAATGTTAATTTGCCAGTTAGGTATTTATTGGCTTCAGGTGAACCAAAATCAAAACCTGGTAACATAATTGGAATAATATTGCGTTTATTATCGAAAGCCAATTCTATTTCTTTTCGAAACATATCATTTGGATTTTCACATCTTTCTAAAGCAGAAGGAGCTAATAGTATTAAAAAATGAGCTCTTGCCATAATATTTTCAGAAATTACCCGTTCAAAATCACCGCTATTTATATTTTTAAAATCGATAAAAACATCATATCCATGATAAGTGAGGTGATTATAAATTACTAAAGCCCATGGCGCATTAGTGCGTCGGTAACTAATGAATATGGTTTTTTCTACTCTAGACATATTTTTCTTTCTTTAGGATGAGTTTATTAAATAATTAACAAATTTATCTATAAAACAAACATTTACAATCAGCTACCAGTCACCAGCTTTTTTTCCTCTCAACTATCCACTAGTA
>DHGE01000178.1 GCA_002402635.1 Deferribacterales bacterium UBA4806 | reverse complement strand
AATTGAGATATTTCTCCTAATCTTTTTTCATTGTTGACAAATATGCGGCCAGAGCTTCTATCTCTTTATCTGATTTTTTTGTAACAAGACCACATTTACTTTTTTTCAACTTTTCAAAAGTATACGTAGATAAATCAACTGAACTTCCACTGCCACCACCTTCATAGGGATGGCATTTAAGGCAATCTTTTTCAAAGATTAGTTTACCCATTGAGACAAGATCACCTTTAGCAAATAGTATAACAGGAATGACTAAAATAAAAAAGATTGCTATAATTTTTATCTGTTTCATAAATACTCCTATAAACACCCGCAATATTAATATATTTATTCTTTAAAATATGCCTTCTCAAACTGGCTTATTAAGGACCTTAAAGCCTCAACATGCGATAAATCTACTGTTTGCTTTGCCTGCATAGAATGAACCATTATTTGATGAAGGAGAGTTAATTGTTCTATATATTTATTAAAAGATGCACCATTACTTCTTGAAACAACTTTAATGCGTTGCTTCATAAAATATTGGGTTACTATATCACTCAACTTATCAGCATGAACGTCCTTATTCTGAATCCAGCGTACCAGTTGATTATAATTTACAGGATTCTGTTTTTGTAAGTTTAATATCTCATTCATAGATTTTTCAATTGTTGTTACATCTTCTTCCATCATATGAATGCGCATATGGTCATCATAAATACCACATGGTATTTCACAATGAGCAAATACCTTTTGATTCAACACTATTACACTTAAAAAGACCAACATAATAATTAAATATTTTTTCATATGTCACCTCCAATACTAAAATATAATAAATTTAAATTAATTTAAAGCAACGACTTTATTTAATTACTTCCGTAACAAAAGAATAATTGTTTCTTAAATATTTCAAAATCTCTTTTTCACTATCTATAAATTCATAATATTTCGCTTTAGTTTCCGGGTGTTTTGGTGAAAATAGTGTGCAGCAATCAATGCCAGGTCTTATGGATATATCATAAGTATCTATATGTTGAGCAATTTTTACAATTTCTTCTTTATCCATTCCAATTAATGGCCTGAAAACTGGAATATTGAATACCTTATCAATTGCAGCAAGATTAGATATGGTCTGGCTTGCAACCTGCCCTAAAGATTCACCTGTAACAATGGCACGAGCTTTTTCAATAGTTGCAATGTCCTCTGCAATTCTACCCATAAATCTCCTGGAAACAATAGTCCAGTACTTTTCAGGGATATTTTTTTTTATTGATAATTGAATTTCCGTATAATTTACAATATATAATTTAATTCGTTGTACCGTAAATTTAAGTAAGTTCCTTACTAAATTCTTCACTTTTTCTAAAGCATTATTTCCTGTGTATGGTGGTGTATGAAAATAAAGAGGAATAATTTCAACACCCCTTTTCAACATCAAAAACGCTGCAACAGGAGAATCAATGCCTGTTGAAAGCAGACAAATTGCTTTGCCAGAGGAACCATATGGAAGGCCTCCTAATGCATTCTTTATTCTTGAGTATACTTTAAAATGATCACTGAAAACCTCAACAAAAACAATTATTTCAGGATTTTTTATATCAACTTTTATTGAATTCATGTTATCAAGAACTTTCTGGCCTAATAATTTATTAATTTCTAATGAATTAGGTTCAAAATTTTTATCTACTCGACTTGCCTGTATCTTAAAGCTTTTTGCATTTTTTAATAAATTCACTATTACGTTTAGTGCAATATCAAAATCTCTTTTAATTTTATAACCTTGATAAATCACTTTTAATCCAGGAATTTTTGATAAGCTGTCAATCAATACATTTACATTGATAGAGTTATCTAATTTGATGTATAATCTGCCTCTTTTCTCTCTTTTAATGGATAAGTTATGTTTGCTTAAGCATTCTGTTATATTATCAATAAGAACATTCTCAAAAAAGCGCCTATTATGACCCTTTAACGTTAATTCCCCTTCTGATAGTAACAAAAATTGTTCCATTTTATTTATACAATGAAATTATTTCATCTAATGCATTAAAAAATTCTTTAAGATCTTTTAATTTAGTTGAAGGGTGAATTGATACCCTAATAGATGTATTTATAACATCATCTTCTAAACCCATTGATTTTAATATCCTGCTCGTATTATGGCTCTTTTCACTACAAGCTGATGCACTTGAAACATAAATGCCCTTTTCAGATAATCCATTTATTAAAACCTCTGATGGCAAAACTTTTGTTGAAAAATTAAATATGTACGGAACAGATTTTTCAGGTGAATTGATGGAATATTTTTTGTTTTTGCAAATATCACGCATGTAATCATTTAAAGAAATAAGATGATTATTCTTTGCCGTATAAATGTCTCTTGCTACTTCCATAGCCTGTGCCATTGAATATACAGACAACACATTTTCAGTACCACTTCTTAAGCCATATTCCTGACCACCACCATCTATTAAAGGTTTTAACTGATTTTTGTCCTTAATGTAAACTCCAGCTGCACCTCTTAAACCACCAATTTTATGTGAAGAAAAGGTTGCAAAGTCAATATATTCAAGATTTATTGGAATTTTTGCAAAGGATTGTACCATATCGGAGAGTACAAGAATTTCTTTATCAACTTCTTTTATTTTTTTTGCAATATCATTTATTTCATTAATTGCACCTGTTTCATTATTCACATGCATAAGGCAAACTAACCTGGTACTTTTATCGATATTGTTTTTTATATCATCATAGGTTATGTACCCTTCTGGATTTTCCAATAACTTATATTCAACATCACGATGATTTACTACAGTTTTAAAAACACAAGCATGCTCAGCTTTCCATAAAACTATCATTTTACGATTTTTATAATTAAGACCTTTTATGATTAGATTTGCACCCTCTGTTGCCGAAGAAGTAAAAATTACATTCTTCTCATTTACACATAAAAATTCAGCTATTTTTGCTCTCTGACTTTCATAAAATATTCTAGTATTAATTGCAGGCTCATATAAGGACGATGGATTATAATGATATTTATTAACAATATCATGCAAGTTGTGCACAATATCAGAATAAACAGGATGGGTTGCTGCATAATCTAAATAAATCATTATTTAGTATTATTAAAACTTCACCTAGTAAATTTTGAAAAATAACTAAATATTATAATCATTGGTTAACCTATAAACGCCATATACATAAAATATTGTATAAATTGACTTATTTTTTATTAAACTATTTATCATATAAATTGTTTTAAATTAATAAATATTATATATAATTAATAAAAAATTAAAATATAAAAAGGAGACTAATATGAGTACAATTCTCATAACAGGCACCAACCGAGGTATAGGGCTCAAACTTACTGAAATCTTTGCCGAAAATAACTGGGAAGTAATAGCATGCTGCAGAAAACCTAAGAATGCAGATAAATTAAATGAAATAGCAAAAAAATACAACAATATTAAAATTCTTAAATTAGATGTAAGTGACTTTGATAGTATAGAAGAATTAAGCAAATCATTAAAAGAGAAAAAAATTGATATATTACTTAATAATGCCGGAGTATATGGCAATAATAAAGGACAATTTTTTGAAAATATAGATTACAAATCATTTAAAGATACTCTAAAAATAAATACTCTTGCCCCATTAAAGTTAAGTGAAGTTTTTATAGAACATGTAAAGAGCAGTAATAATAAAGTCATTGCTATTATAACATCCATGATGGGCAGCATCACATTAAATACTGATGGAAAAGAGTTTATCTATAGAGTATCAAAATGCGCAGCAAATATGGTTGTTAAATGTTTATCAAACGAATTAAAGGAGAAAAGTATCTCTGTTATCGCAATTCATCCTGGTTGGGTTAAAACTGACATGGGTGGTAAAGATGCTCCAGTTGCTCCAGAAGAATCAGCAAAGGGAATTTACAATGTTCTTATGAATATTAATATAAATAGTACAGGTAAATTTATTGACTTTCAAGGGAACGAATTACCCTGGTAGTTATGCCACCTATGCTTGTTATAGAAGAAAATGCTATTTGTGTAACTTTGAGTAATAATATAAAAGCTGAAGAATTGCTTTTTAATGTGAAAGATATAAGGCATAAGTTAAAAACACATAATATAAAAGAATTGAAAATAGACATTCAAGCATTAAACAAATATGATGACTATTTAATAGCAGCAATAAAACATCTTGAAAAAATTATTAATAGAGAAGGTATAACATTAAAATTTATTGGAGAAACAGAACAATTTACTGACTTTTATAAAAAATTTAATAGCATTTCAAGTGCAATAAAATCAACCGAAGTTATTAAGACTAATTTTATTATATCACTTGGAATTTTTTGTCTATCCACAATTAACTCAATAAAAACCCAATTAATATATTTAGGTGATATATTTATATCAATAGGTTTGATATTTCTAAAACCAAAGACATTGAGATTTAATGAAACAGTTACGCTTATGAAAAGAGTGGGAGTTGATGCTATACCTATTATTGGGTTAATTAGTTTTTTGATGGGTTTAATTATGGCATTTATGTCCTCAATTCAATTAAAACAATTTGGCGCTAATATTTATGTTGCATCCCTTGTAGGACTTGCTATGGCAAGAGAATTAGGACCCATTATGACTTCTATTATTGTGGCAGGTCGAACTGGTTCTGCCTTTGCAGCTGAAATAGGGACTATGAAAATATCTGAAGAAATAGATGCTTTAACTGTAATGGGATTTAATATAACGAGGTTCTTAGTATTACCTAGAATTGTTGCAACAGTTATTGTAGTTCCTATTCTAACTGTTTTTTCTAATGTCTTTGCAAACTTAGGAGGTTTACTAGTAGGAATCTTTATATTAAATTTAACAGCCTCTTCGTATATTCATCAGCTAAATACAACTCTATCAGTAAATCATGTAATGCATGGCATTTTAAAAAGTATATTATTTGCCTTTTTAGTAGCTGAAATTGGTTGTTTTAGAGGACTCACCGTAAAGAAAGGGACAGAAGATGTTGGTAGAGCCACAACTTCTGCCGTTGTATCTGGTATTTTTCTTATAATTTTAGCAGACTCTTTTATTGCAGTATTGCTCACGTATGTTTAGATATGATGGAAAAAGACAAAATTATAGATGTTAGAGATGTAAAAATACAGTTTGGTGAAACATTAATATTAAAAGATATTAATTTTTCAGTTTATAGAGGTGAAATTTTTGCTATTATAGGTGGCAGTGGTTCTGGAAAAACAGTTCTTTTAAAACATTTAATAGGATTGCTTGATGCATATACTGGAAATATTATGATAGAGAATAATAATTTAAAAGATATAAAAGAGCGGAGTTATAATGTTTTTTTAAATAAGATTGGTGTTGCCTTTCAATATGGAGCGCTCCTTGCTTCTATGACTTTAGAAGAAAACATAACACTACCCATTATGGAACATAAGAAAATTGATGAAAGCGTTGCGCAAGACATTGCCAGGTGGAAATTATCTCTTGTTGATTTAAATGGTTATGAAAAGTATTACCCATCTGATATAAGTGGTGGTATGAAAAAAAGAGCATCAATTGCCAGAGCTATTGCACTAAATCCTGCCATATTATTCTTAGATGAACCAACTTCAGGGCTGGACCCTGTCACATCTACTGAGATTGATGAATTAATAAAACGATTAAACAAGACACTCAACACAACAATGATATTAATTACACATGACATTGAAACAGTTTTTAGCATTACTGACAGAATAATTTTACTAGATAAAGTAGACAAAACTATTATTGCTGAAGGCTCCCCGCAAGATGTATATAATACAAACAAAAATGAAAGAGTAATTAAATTTTTTGAAAGAAAGAGGAAAGGTCTAAATGGTAACTAACACAACAAAGCTTTGGGTAGGTATTTTCGTACTTGCTGGTACATTTATATTGCTTGCTTCTTTATTTTGGCTCTCAACAAGCCACTTCTATAGTAAAGGCAACATTTATGCTGCTTATTTTGATGAATCAGTTCAGGGATTAGAAATTGGTTCATCAGTTAAATATAGAGGTATTAATATTGGTAGAGTGTTAAGTATCGGTATAGCAGAAAATTCAAAATACATAGAGGTTGTAATGGAAATAAATAAAGACTTCACTCTACCGAAAAATACAGTAGCTCAACTAAAAAGCGTCGGAATCACTGGGTTTATATATATTGAATGTGATTTAATAGAAAATAAAGAGGAAACTGGAATATTAATTCCTGATTTTATAACAAAATATGAAACTATTCCAACAGTGAGATCTGATATTGACCAGATAATGCAAAGTCTTAGTGAGATTACAAAAGAATTTAAATCAGTTAGTGTTTCTAAAATGGCAGATAATATAAATAACTTACTTAAAACTGTTCAGGATGCTTTAGGAGAAATTCCAGTTGCTCAATTATCTAAAAGATTAGATAGTGTGCTCAAAACTATGGATATAAGACTTACTGAAACAAAGTCTCTCATCAACAACTTAGATGCAACAATAACAGAAAATAGAAATAATTTGTCTAAGCTATTAAATGAATGGGAAAAAGTTGCAAACAATCTCAATGATTTTGCTGAAATAGGAAAAACATTATTACAAAAAAATAAAGAAAACATTGAAAAGCTGCCAAAAGAGTTGACTACAATTATGAAGAAATTAGAATATAATTTAGATAGCATGGACAAATTTATTAATGAACTCAGAGATCAGCCATCTTTAATATTTTCAAATCCACCAGAAAGGAGCTTATTAAAATGAAAAAAATATTAACTTGCTCTTTAATTATCTTAGTTTTTTTATCTGGATGTGTTAAATTACATACTGATAGGCCCAAGATACATTACTATATCATTTCTTTTATTCCCGAGCACTTTGATAGAGAACCATTACCTATTAAAGTAGATTTTGAAGGTTTCACTATGTCAAAGATATATGATACCGATAAATTTATTTACCGTAGTAATAAATATGAGATTAATAGCGATTTTTATAATAGATGGATTGTAAAACCTAATGAATTTATAGCAGAATATATTAGAGATTATATAAATTTTAATTTTTCAGATATAAACACATTAAAAAATGCAAAAGATTTCAAAATAAAAGGTCATATTTATGAATTTTATGGAAAAATTAATAATGGGATATTAACAAGCTATTTGAATATGAGTGTTAATTTATATTGGTATAACAAAATAATGAACACCTATGACTTAATATTCACAAAAAACTATAACAAAAACAATTCTACTAATGATTTGAGTACCAGTGGATTTATAAATTCAATGGATAAAAACATACAGGAAGTATCTAAAGAAGTCCTAGAAGACCTCTATAATGCCATGTATAAACAAATTGATACTTATTAGAATTTAGAAAATAAGAATGAAGAAAAATATTGGCAAAAATGATAAGCGCTTTAGGACAATAGCTGGCTTGATTATAATTATATTATCTATTTTTTTTAGATCATGGTGGGGCTTATTAGGTTTTATACCTATTATTACTGCTATATATTCTTTTTGTCCTTTATATAAATATTTAAATATATCAACATGCAAAAACTTAGATGATATTAATAAATAGTATTTGTATTGATGATCAAAAACGTAGTTAATTATTTAAAACGTAGCAATTTTAGCAATTACATTGTATATGAAAGTGAAATAAAGGCCTTTGATGGTTCCTATGTCCCAGTTGATTCTTTAGACTCTCCCTTAGCAAAAGAAGTTCTACTTACCAATTCTATTGATAAGCTATATACACATCAATTTGAAGCATATGAAAATATCAAAAAAGGCAACAATGTTGTAATAACAACACCCACAGCATCTGGAAAAACTTTGTGTTATAATCTACCTGTAGTTGAAGATATTTGTAAAAACAAACTAATCCATGGTTTATATTTATTTCCTATAAAAGCTCTGGGATTTGACCAAAAAAGGCAATTAGAAGAATTTATTAGGGATACTAACCTAGAAAAAAAAATATCTATTGAAATTATAGATGGAGATACTGATAAAAAAAGGCGTAGAACAATATTATTAAACCCACCAAATATAATAATATCCAATGTAGATATATTTAATTACACTATTCTTTCTCATTTGCCTGAATGGTCTAATTTTTTATCTACATTAAAATACATAGTCATGGATGAATTGCATATTTACAGGGGAATTTTTGGAAGCCATATATATAACCTTTTTCAACGATTCTCAAGGCTTTTCAAAAATATCCAATATATTACTTCATCTGCAACTATAGGCAATGCAAAAACTTTTGCAGAAAATTTACTGGGTAAAAATTTTGTTCATATTAATGAAAGTGGTGCGCCACGCGGTAAAAAGTATTTTATTTTAATAAATCCAGACAATTCTCCCTCAAAAATTGCAGCAACCTTATTAAAAATAAATATAGATCAAGGAATAAAAACAATCTGTTTTACAAAATCTCGCCGTGAAACCGAAAATATATATGCAAGCATATTAAGACAAGATATTACCTTAAGAAATCTTGTATCTTCCTACAGAGCAGGTTTTTTACCAACTGAGAGGAGGGAAATTGAAAAAAAATTTTTAAATAATGAAATTAAAGCTGTTATTGCAACATCAGCTTTTGAATTAGGCATTGATATCGGGGGCATTGATTCAACAATTTTGGTTGGTTATCCTGGCTCACTTATAAACTTATGGCAAAGAGCTGGCAGATCGGGCAGAAAATTAAATGATAGCCTTATTATCTTAATTGCAGGGCAAGATGCATTAGATCAATATTATGTAAAAAATCCGGAGTTACTGTTAGGTAGCAAATTTGAAGAAATAACAGTTGACAGGGAGAATAAAGAAATAAATAAAAAGCATATTCATTGCGCATGCTTTGAAGAACCCATAAAGGTCAATGAAGAATATTACCAAACTTTTAATGAAGAGATGTTAGAGCTTATTGAAAATAATGAGCTTTTTTACAATGCTGAAGGCACCAAGCTATTCAGTTTAAAAAAATATCCCTATAAGGACATTGATCTTAGGCAAACTGGTGATACCTATAATATAATATGCAACAACATACTTTTGGGCACAAACTCATCAAGAAGAATATATTCTGAAATGCATGAAGGCGCAATTTATATTCACAGAGGAGCTACTTTTATTGTTAAAAAAATTGATAAAGTAAAAAGAGAAGTATATGTTGTACCTGCAAGTCCAGATTATTACACATTACCTTTATTAAATAAAGAAACATTAATACTAAAAACATTTAAAGAAAAAACATTCTTAAATATTAAAGTAATGTCTCTTGAATTAAAAGTTACTGAGACTTTGAAAGGATACAGGAAAATATCAACAAAAACTAGCGAAAAGGTACAGGATATAGAACTTTTAAAAGAACCCATTTCATTTATAACAAAAGGTATCTGCATAATTATAAATGAGAATATTCTTAATGATTTAAAGTTAAATAAATTAAATCCTATGGGTAGTATCCATGCTTTAGAGCATGCTCTCATTTCCTTAATTCCAACATTTCTACTATGTGATAGGTCGGATATTGGAGGCATTTCTTACCCAGTGCATCCCCAATTATCAACACCCGCCATATTTATTTATGATGGCTACGCAGGAGGTATCGGCCTTACAAATAGAGTCTATGATATTACTGAAGACTTAATAAATAAAACTGCAGAAAATGTAAAAGGCTGTAAATGCCTTGATGGATGTCCATCATGCATATACTCTCCCAAATGTGGATCTGGAAACTACCCCTTAGATAAAAAAGGTTGCATAGAATTATTTAATAAACTGCTTGTTAAAAACGAAAAACATCACACACAACTCCCATTAAAAAACAACAAGAAAAAAGGCGGTATAATTGTGTTTGATTTAGAGACTAAATACTCCTCCCTTGAAGTGGGTGGGTTTAAAAATGCTCATGCTATGGGCATATCAGTTGCTGTAGCATATGATTTTACAGATAACAAATATTCTGTTTTTTTAGAAAATGAGATTAGTAATTTTATAGAAATGCTTGAAAATGCAAAAATTATTATAGGTTTTAATATAATTCATTTTGATTTAAAAGTTCTATCAGGTTATCAAAAACTTAATTTAGAATATATTGCAAAATTAGATATTTTTTCAGATATTAAGATTATTACTGGCAGGAGGTTTTCTTTAGAAAAGCTTGCCAATGCCACACTATCAACAAAAAAATCTGGCAATGGTCTATTAGCATTAAAATGGTATAATGAGGGAAAAATAGATTTAATAGCTGAGTATTGTAAAAAAGATGTTGAAATTACAAAAGACCTTTTGCTCTTTGGAATAAAAAACAAATACCTATATGCTCCAGTAGAGGCATCAATTATAAAAATTCCGGTTAATTGGTCCTATGTTATGGATATAATAAATTTAAAATAAATGTTAAACACTTAAAACATTATCCTTTTCTATAAAAAATAATTTTAAAGTAATTTATCCTTGTATATATATATTTGGATATATGATTTTTAATGATATTATTTACATAATTGTTATGATTAAACATTTATACAGCGATTTTTTATTCAAACATGTTTTTATTATATAAACATATAATCTATTATTTTTATTTTAATCATACTAACCACTATTGATTATTTATTATTTATATAATATTATTTTATAATTAAATGGAGGTTGATATGACAACTAATAAAAAAGACAAAGAAATATCCAATTTTTATCAAACTGCACTTATGAATGTGCCCATACCAATGTCTGTCAGTGACAATGAAGGTAAAAGAATAAATATAAACAAAGCCTTTGAAGATTTTTATAAAATCTCTAGGGAAAAAGCAATTGGCTTAACAATAGAAAATATATACATTCCTTCAGATACCAATAAAATCAAAACAGCTATTAAAAAATGTCTGAACGAAGGGTATTCTTCATGTGAAGCAACAACTATAAGAAATGATAATACAAATTTACCTGTACTTTTGAATTTTAAGTTATTTGAGGTTAACGGGAATAAATATATTATTGCAACAGCAACAGATATATCTGAAATCAAGAATAGAGAGGAAGAATTAAACTTTATATTCGAAAATTCAAGGGCTGCTATGGTCTTAACCGATGAGAATGCTAAATGGATTAAAGTAAACAGAGCCTTTGAAAAAGACACTGGTTATCCTAGAGAAATGTTACTAGGTAAAACACTACGTAATCAACCATTTACAACTGAGGAAACAATAAAAGCTCTTGATAAATTTAAAAAATGGACAATTGAAGAACGCCGAGAAGCCGATGATTTTATTGATATTCCTGGAAAAAAGAAAGATGGTAGTCTTTTTGTACATTCTGCTTTCCAAGTTCCCTTTGCAAGCGGAAAAGGAGTTTTATATACAGCGCTAGATGTAACAGCAAAACGTAAAGCTGAGAAAGAATATAAAAAAGCAGTAGAGGAAGTCCTTATTGTCGCAGAAGCTATTGCTTCAGGCGATTATAAACACAGGGTTGAAACTAACTATGAGTTAGATGATGTTAGACTAACATCTGAAACACTAAATATGGTTATGGATCATCTGGAAAAAACCGATATAGAATTGAAAAATTTAATAAAGGAACTAGCAACTCCAGCAATTGAAGTAATGGAAGGAATTGTTGTAATGCCTCTAATTGGTAAACTCACCAGTGAAAGGGCCTTAGATGCAATGGAAGCAATACTTTCTACATTAGAATCTGTAAGAGGTAAAATTGGTATTATAGATATAACAGGAGTATCTAATATAGATTCTGCAGTAGCTGATAATTTGATAAAAACAATGGAATCAATTAAATTAATTGGAGCGGAAGCTATTTTAACAGGAATTTCTGCAAAAACTGCAAAAAATCTTGTCCGTATTGGTATTAAATTTGACTTTACAACAAAAGGAACACTTTCCGAAGGTTTAGAATCTGCTCTTAGCAATATAAAAACTAAGAAAAAAAGAAAAAAAAGAAAATAAAAAATTTATAATGAATTAAAAAATAATTCCAAGAAAACTATCTATTAGTTGTAATAATGGATTAATTTTATATACATTACATAAATTACAGGCTAATTTATATTTGTTTCCAGCAAATTAACAATTTATAAAGCATACTGCAAGGCCACCTCTAGCAGTTTCTTTATATTTTTTTAACATATCCTTACCAGTCTCATACATACTTTTAATTGTGCTATCTAGAGATACTTTGTGCATATCTTGCCTAACTAAAGAAGCAATTACAAAGGCATTATAAGCTTTAATTGCTCCAACTGCATTTCTTTCAATACATGGAATCTGAACATAACCACCTATGGGGTCACAGGTCAACCCTAAATGATGCTCCAGTGCAATTTCAGCTGCATTTTCAATTATTTTGGCTGATTTTTGATAGACCTGGCAGAGAAGAGCCGCCGCCATAGCTGACGCCACTCCAATTTCTCCCTGACATCCAACTTCTGCTCCAGAAAGACTTGCATTTTGCTTTATAATGAGACCTATAGCTGCAGCAGTTAATAGTCCACATACAATTTTATTTAGATTTATCTTTCTATTATAGTGTAAGTAGTAAATAATAGCTGGAATGATACCGCATGACCCTGAAGTGGGAGCTGTAACTATTATTTCGCTGTCGGCATTTTCCTCTGAAGTGGCAAAAGCATATGCATTTAATATCCCCATATTTCTAAATAAAGCTTTCCTTTGCATTAAAGCCCCTTTATAGATTAATAATGCTTTCCTTTGCAGTTTTATTGAACCTGGTAATATCCCTTCCTTTTGTAATCCATTATTTACTGAATTAAACATAACTTCAACTATTTCATATAATTTTTTATAAATTTCCTTTTTATTTAATTGAGAAATATTTATTTCATTTTCTAATATTATTTCAGGAATACTTTTGTTCTTTTCATTTACTAATATTTTCAATTCATTCATATTGCTAAAAAAATGTAATGGTATTTTTTTGGAAGTTTCTAACTCGCCTTTATATTTTATAAAGCCACCGCCTATGGAATAATATTCTCTTTCAAAAATTATCTGTTCTTTTGAATAAGCTTTAAATATAAGCGTATTTTGATAAGGGGAATTGTATTGTGAATGTTTAAAATGAATATTATTAAAGTTAAATTTGATAGAAATATTATCAATTGTTAAAAAATAATTTTCTGTTAAATCATTAAAAAGTGCTCTAAAAAATGCTGTATCTATATTAGGAGGCAAATATCCTAACAAACCTGCTAAAATTGCTTTATGAGTGCCATGGCCCATACCAGTTGTTGATAATGAGCCATAAAGATATACTTCAATTTTAGTGATTTCTTTTATTAATTTAATAGGTAATTCTTTTAAACAATTTATGAAATTATTAGCAGCCTTAATAGGCCCTATAGTATGCGAACTTGATGGACCAGGACCAATTTCAAATAATTCAAATATTGATGTATCAATGTAGTTCATAATTATTTAGAGTGTATTTACTCTTTTCTATGTAAAGCAAGTGGAGAAAATGCTTGACATACTGGCATAATTTCAATTCTATTAATATTTATGTACTCTGGTAGGCTGGTAATAAAATATACAATTTCAGCTATATCAGAGCCGCTTAGTGGTTTTGTTCCTTTGTAAAGATTTTCTGCTTTTGTGGCATCTCCATGGAACCTTACAACAGAAAATTCTGTTTCCGAATGTCCTGGCTCAACATTTGTTACTCTAATATTTGTTCCCAATAAGTCCGCTCTTAAAGCTAGTGAAAATTGTTTTACAAAAGCCTTAGTTGCACAATATACGTTACCACCAGGATAAGGGTATGTTCCAGCTATTGAACCCATATTTATAATATGTCCCCTATTCCTTTTGACCATATCAGGCAAAAACAATCTTGTAAAGTAAATGAGTCCTTTAACATTTGTGTCTATCATAGCAAGCCAATCGTCGATGCTTGCTTCATGTGCTTTTTCAATGCCCAATGCTAACCCTGCATTGTTCACTAACACATCAATTTCTTCAAATTTATCAGGTAGTTCTGATTTAAAATTTTCTATACTATTTAAATTTCTAACATCAAGCTGCGTGTAGAAAATTTTAGCTTTCCCCTTATACTTATCATGTAATTCTTTAAGTTTGTGAAGTCTCCTTGCCAGTAAAATTAAATTATGTCCTTCAGAGGCGAACTTTTCAGCCATTGCATATCCAAAACCTGAAGAAGCTCCTGTTATTAAAACTGTTTTTCTATCCATTTAACACCTCATAACAGTTTATTATAAGATATTATTATATACATTTAATATTTTATTATATTTAATTAATAATTTCTACTCTTCAATTACATTTTAAAATTATATAGCTCAAAATTAATTATGTATCTATTCAACTTGACACAATTATATAGGCGGTATAATCTTATTATAATTTCTTTATTGATTAGCTTCATTTAGGAGTTAAATATTACAAATAATTGTAAAGATTACAAACCTTTTGCAATTTATGTTATTATCTTTACTAGTTTAGGTGGTTTATTATACGGCTTTGACATAGGTGCAATTTCAGGCACTATTCTTTTTATAAAAAAGCAGCTATTGCTCAATGATAATCAAACCTCATTTATAATATCAGCAGTCTTTGGTGGCTGCACAGTTGCTACACTAATCACAGGGCCTGCTACAGATACCTTTGGAAGGAAAAAGATGCTACAAATTGGAGCAATACTCTTCATATTAGGTGTCACTATATTGATTACATCCAAAAGCTTCTCTATCCTTTTAGCAGCAAGAATTATTGAAGGATTAGGTGTTGGTATTATAACAATTGTTGCCCCTCTTTACATCTCAGAATCTATACCATCATCAATAAGGGGTAGAGGTGTTACCACTTTTCAGCTTTTAGTAACTGCTGGAATTTTAATTGGTGCTATTATTGTAGTCCTTTTTGCATCCACTGAAAATTGGAAAATTGTTTTTACTATTATATTACTAATAGGCATCTTCTTTTTTTCTTGTATTTTTTTATTGAAAGAATCACCCAGATGGCTCTTTAAAAAAGGCCAAAAAAATTTAGTCCTGGATTCATTGAACGCAACATATTCTGAACTTGAATTAGAAAAAACAATGAAAGAAATGGAAAAACTCACTCAGAACAAAACAGATTCAATAGTAAAAGAATCATTCTTCCAGAGAGAATATTTCTATCCATTTCTGTTAGCCTTAATTGCTGCAAGTTTAACACAATTAACAGGGATCAATGCTTTTCTACAATATAGCAGTATTATTCTAAAACAGGCAGGGCTCACATCAAATATTATATCAATGATGGGCACCAGCGTTATAACCCTAGTGAACTTACTTTCAACCGTATTAGCATTTTTTCTTATAGATAGGCTCGGAAGAAAACCAATATTTATAATAGGTTCATCTGGTATTGTCGTTGCACATATTTTTTCTGCACTTGTACTTTTACTTATGTCCCCCTCGCTTTTTAGAGGCTACCTTTGCGTAATTGGCCTAATGTTATTTATACTCTTTTTTGCAATGGGCCCAGGCGTAATCCTG
Source organism: Deferribacterales bacterium UBA4806 (assembly GCA_002402635.1). Taxonomy (GTDB): domain Bacteria; phylum Chrysiogenota; class Deferribacteres; order Deferribacterales; family UBA228; genus UBA228. The sequence continues at coordinate 20,635 of DHGE01000178.1, read as the reverse complement.
TGGCTTATAATTTCAGAAATGCTTCCCACACCAATAAGATCAAAAGGTATGTCTATATGTTTATTTTCGGTATTCTTAATTACTTATATTCTTTCTTCATCCTTTCAGGTTATATCCAAAATTGCAGGGTTTTCTGGTAATTTTATATTTTGTGCATTTTTTTCTATAATTATGCTTATTATAGCCATATTCTTTATCCCTGAAACCAAAAATAAGACATTAGAGGAAATAGAAACATATTTTTTAAAATTTAAAAAGCATCAATAAAATTATAAGTAATTTTATAAATATAAGTAAAATCAGTAATTTTTTAAATATTGACCTGTAAATTTTTTAAACATAAAATAACTTTCTAAATACATAATAGGGTGTACAAAATGTTTAAAGTTGATAAAATTTTTCCAGAAAATTTAAAAAAATCAGCACTTATCATTCCAGCTGGTATTAATTGGACTTATACAGAATTAGAAGAAAAAGTTAACAATTTAAGTGTTGAATTATCTAATCTAGGAATTGGATACAAAGATAGATTAGCTATTGTTCATCCACAAGACCATGCCTTTGTTACAGTATTTTTTGCAGCACTGCGCATTGGAGCACATTTGGCTCCACTTAATCCAGCATATATTACGTCAGAATTCGAATTTTATTTAGATGTCGTTAAACCTAAATTAATAATAGTATCACATGATACGCCTGATGAAATAAAAATTGCTGCTAATAATTTACATTTGCCCCTTTTATTAATCGATAACTCTCTAAAATTGACTCCAGCTGGTTCATGGGCCAAAAGTTTACCAGACAACCCATCACCAGATGATACAGCTCTTTTTTTACATACAAGTGGTACTACAGGTAGACCAAAAGGAGTTCCATTAAGGCATCGCAATCTGGCTGCATCCATTAAAAATATAAGTGGGGCTCTAAAGTTAAAAGAAAATGATACTAGCCTTTGTGTCATGCCATTATTTCATATACATGGTCTCATGGTAAGTCTATTTTCACCACTTTCAACAGGTGGAACAGTTGTTCTTGCCCCACGATTTAGTGCAAGTAATTTCTGGAAATGGGTATGTGACTTTAATGTTAACTGGTATTCTGCAGTACCAACAATCCATCAAGTTTTATTGAGTAGAGCAGATGAAGATGGTGCACCAAAACCGGCACCTTTCAGATTTATTAGGTCATCCAGTTCTCCCCTTGCAATAAGCACTTTTAAAGCTTTAGAGGAGCGTTTTGGTTGCCCGGTAATTGAAGCCTATGGCATGACTGAAGCCTCACATCAAATTGCAACTAATCTACTACCACCTAATGGGCGTAAAGCTGGAACAGTGGGTATGGGCTATGGTGTTAATATCTCAATTATAGGAGATAACAACAAGATTCTACCACATAACTCTGAAGGAGAAGTTGTTATAATAGGCCCAAATGTTATAGACCACTATGAAAACAATATTGAAGCTAATAAAAGTAGTTTTATAGATGGATGGTTTAGAACGGGAGATATTGGAGTACTTAATAAAGATGGATATTTAACACTTCTGGGGCGCATTAAAGAATTAATCAATAAAGGTGGAGAGAAAATATCCCCTGCAGAAATTGACCAAGTTCTTTTATCACATAATGCTGTAAAAGAAGCTGCTTCCTTCCCTTTTCCTGATAAAAAATATGGAGAAGTACCTGCAGCTGCAGTAGTATTAAAAAAAGACATAGATGAGCAGGAAATATTGGATTTTTGTAGTAAACATTTATCAAGCTTTAAAGTACCTTCGAAAATTTTTATACTTAATGAGTTACCCAAAAATGCGACAGGAAAAATCCAGAGAAAAGAACTAACAAACATATTTAAGGGTAAACAATGAACCTAGATGGTGGCCGTTTAGTTGCAAAGGTTTTAAAGAAAAATGGTGTAAAAGCACTATTTACTCTATCTGGAGAACATATACTTCCTATATATGAAGGTTGTCTTTCAGAAAATATTGAAATTATTGACACTCGTCATGAGGCAGCTGCAGCTCACGCAGCTGACGCCTATGCCAGATTAACTAGAAACATTGGAGTATGTGCTGTCACAAGTGGACCAGGCGTTACAAATGCCGTTACTGGTGTTGCAAATGCATATTTTGTAAAGAGTCCCCTTGTATGCTTAGGTGGAGCTGCTCCTCTTAATACATCAGGTCAAGGTGCCTTGCAAGAAATGGACCAAATAAGTGTTTATAAACCAATAACTAAATGGGCAGGCAGTATTTATAAAACTGAACATATCCCAAGAGTGTTAACTCATGCAATACGCATTGCTTTAACTCCACCAATGGGGCCAGTTTACATAGATTTACCAAAAGATATTCTTGAAGGCACTTCTGATGCAACTATACCACTATTTACAATTTCTCCTTATAAAATTATGCCAGAAGAAAGAAGCCTAAAAAAAATAGTTCATTTAATTGAGAAAAGCAAGAAACCTGTTTTATTATGTGGCAGTGAAGCCTATTGGGACAAAGCAGATAAAAGCTTAAAAAATTTTGTTGAGCAAAATGATATGCCCACTTTTCTAAATGGGATGGCAAGAGGAATGATTCCAAGTGATCACCCTTTATACTTTAACTTATGTAGAAAAAAAGCATTTCAAGAGTCTGATTTAATTATAATAGCAGGCACACCTCTTGATTTTAGATTGAAATTTGGAGCCTCTATCCCATCAAATGTCCCTTTTGTTATGATCAGTAATGACCCCACAATTTTAGGTCAGAATAAAGACCCATTAGAGGGGTTATCTGGTAATCTCCATTTAATTTTTGAATTTTTAAGTACTACAAAAAAATCTGACAGAAAAGACTGGATTGATAATTTACGCAATATTGAATTAGATATGAAAAATAAATTAATAGATAAGGCAAAAAAAGAGCATATTCCAATGTCCGCTTTTACATTTATAGAAGCATTCAATAGTGCATTAGATAAAGATGATATAATAATTGCTGATGGTGGTGAAATAGTTACCACTGCAGCTAAAAGGATAAATTTATATAATGCAGGGCATTGGTTAGATCCAGGTCCTATGGGTTGCCTTGGAGTGGGTGCACCCTTTGCTATTGCTGCAAAATGGCTAAATCCTGATAAAAATATAATTATTCTTTATGGTGACGGTTCTTTTGGGTTGAACGGCTTTGAATTTGATACTGCTTTAAGATTCAATCTACCAATTATAGGAGTTGTAGCAAACGATGCACAGTGGACACAGGTTCTACAACCTCAAGTGAACCACTACGGCAGAGCTGTTGCAACAAAATTGCTTCCAACACGTTATGAAAAAGTTGTAGAAGGATTAGGTTGTTATGGTTTCTATGTTAAAACTCCAGAAGAGTTAATAAAAACAATAAAACATGCCAAAACATTGAAAAAACCAACGCTTATAAATGTCCCAATAGATCCAGATGTTGAAAAGGATGATTTACAAAGAAAATCATCTCCAGCATCGTAAAATAAATTTATGGACTTATTAGATCGTAATCAATCAAGATCTATTGTAATGTGCAAAGAAGGTCTAATTTCTTCTGAAAGCCCATTAGCAAGTCAGGCTGGAGCTTCAATTTTAGCAAAAGGTGGCACTGCAGTGGACGCTGCAATTGCCGCAAATGCTGTAATGGGACTTGTTGCTCCCATGAGTTGTGGCATTGGTGGTGACTTATTTGCAATTGTATATGATGCATCTACAGATACTTTATCAGGTTTAAATGCCAGTGGTTATGCACCAAAAAAATTAACAATAGAATTATTAAATAAAAAAGGCTATAAGAATATGCCAGATACTGGATCTTTAACAGTTACAGTTCCTGGAGCAGTCGATGGTTGGTCAAAATTATTAGAAACATTTGGAACTTTTGACTTAAAAGAGTTATTAAAGCCAGCAATATATTACGCTGAACATGGTTTTCCTGTTACTGAGCAAGTATCTTCTTTGTGGCATGAAGCTCAAAATATCTTTAAAAATAATAATCTTTTAGCTGATACATATCTTTTAGATGGCAAAATACCAAACCCTGGAGAAGTTTTTAAAAATAATGCTCTCGCAAAAGCTTATATGCTTATAGCAGAAAATGGCAAAAATACTTTTTATAATGGTTCTATTGGTGAAAATATAATAAAAACGATAAAATCTCACAAAGGCCTTTTATGTTTTGATGATTTATCGGAATATAAAAGTACTTTTGTTGAATTGATACATACTGATTACAGAAACTGTGATATTTATGAAATGCCCCCTAACACACAGGGCATTGCTGCACTTTTAATGCTAAACATTATGGAGAATTTCTCATTAGATCATTTTGGTCATAATTCTACTGAGAGTTTACATATAATGATAGAAGCAAAAAAATTAGCCTATGCTGACTTAATGCAATATATTGGAGATCCTGATTTTATTTCAATACCAATTAAAGACCTGCTCTCTAAGGAATATGCAAAAAGTAGAGCAAAACAGATTGATCAAAATAAAGCAAAAAACACTGTTAACCCAGGATTAATCAAAAATCTTAAAGGGGACACAGTATATCTATGTTCAGTTGATAAAAAAGGCAATATGGTCTCACTAATTCAGAGTAACTTTGTAAGTTCAACCTTTGGTTCTGGCATTGTTGTTGAGGATTATGGTTTTGTACTACATAATAGAGGAGCTCTTTTTAATTTAATTAAAGGACATCCCAACTGTTTAATGCCACGTAAAAAACCATTGAACACAATAATACCTGCCTTTATGGTTAAAGATAATTTAAAAATTGCCTTTGGTATAATGGGAGGTTTTAACCAAGCCCAGGCACACGCACAGTTTGTGGCCAACATTGTGGATTTCAAACAAAATATACAGCTTGCTTTGGAATCACCAAGATTTACTAAACTTAACTTTGAAGGAAACGATATAATGTTAGAAAATAGAATTGAAAAAGATGTAATCAACAAATTACGAGAAAAAGGACATAATATTGAACTGAGAGGAAATTACTCACAATTAATGGGTGGTGGTCAAGCTGTAATGCGAGATTTTAAAAACTCTGTAAATTTAGGAGCCTCGGACCCTCGCAAAGATGGTATAGCAATTCCTGAAGGTATGTTATAATTCTTAAGTTAACCAATTGAGATATAAACATAAGATAACTCAAGGATATTTTTATAATGTTAGCTTTCTTATTTATATATGCTCTTAAAATCATAATATGGCATCTATCAATACCCAGGAACCAACTACTATCAAAATTAAAGCAAGTAAAAATTTCATTTTATTTCCATCACTATTCTTAACAATAAGCGTTCCTAAATATGCACCAACTGAGCCCAATGGTATTAAAAAAATTAAAGCTAAAGGTGAAATCAATCCTGTTGGAGAATATAAAAATGAAAGTAAAACAGGATGAGTGCTCATAACACCTTGCTTTATCCCTTCAATAACAAAAAATATTGTTCCTATCAAGGAGGGGCCTATAACCATAAAAGCACCATAACCAACTGACTCTTTATAAGACAATCTAAAGAGTAATAACAATGCTGGTACAGCAACTACTCCACCACCAACACCAGTTAGGGGTGAAATAAAACCACAAAAAAAACCTAATATAGAAAACCAAAACCATCCGTGCCTTAAAACTACAGAATTTTCTTTGACTTCTGGTTCTTTTCCTCTCAAATACCCCAATATAAGAATTTGAAAACCAACACCCAGCTCTAATATTCCTAGAATTATTTCAAGGATTTCCCCTGAAGATTTTAGTGCTAGTTTACTCCCAAAATATCCTCCTATAAGTGCAGCCATAAATAAAACAAGTTTAGGTATAATCTTACCATAGCGCAGTTTAAAATAAAAATATGATGTAATAGATGAAGTAAATAACATATAAACAAGAGATGTTCCAATAGCCATATGTGTTATATGATCTTCTGGCACACCCAACAATTTAAAGATAGCTATTAATCCCGGGGTTATTACTATACCACCACCAATACCAAACATGCCTTTAAAAAGGCCTGTAATTAACCCTAGTATACAATAAGCTAATATGGCTATTAGTAAATGTGTACTCAATGAAAATCCAAAATATTTTTTTTAATTACTACAGCAACAAGAGAATTATTTATTTTTTATATTACCAAGGTGAAGACCACATTCTTTTTTAGTGGCATCCTCCCACCACCAGCGGCCTTCCCTTTCATGCTGCCCCGGATTAATCGATTTTGTACAGGGTTCGCAACCTATTGAAATATATCCTTTATCATGAAGCTCATTATAAGGTACGCTATTATCAATTATATATCTCCACACCTGTTTAGATGTCCAGTTTGCTAATGGATTAAATTTAATAAGCCTATCGCTGAAAAAAGTGGGATCCATCTGAATTGCTGGAATATTTGCACGCGTGCCAGGATTCTGGTCGTGACGTTGGCCTGTAATCCAACTTGTAATAGATGCAAGTTTTCTCTTTAGAGGCTCAACTTTTCTAATCTGACAGCACTCTTTATGCCCTTCTTTATAAAATGAAAAGAACCCTTTTTCTGTCACTAATTTTTCACATGTTTCTTTTTCAGGAAACATTACTTCAATTTTTATTCCATAGTGTTCACGCACTTTATCTATAAACCTGTACGTTTCTGGATGAAGTCTGCCAGTATCAAGTGTAAATACCTTAAAGTCCCCCTTTGCTTGCATTGCCATATCGATTAGAACTACATCTTCAGCACCTGAAAAAGAAATGTATACTCCAGGAAAATTCTTAACTGCATACTTTACAATTTCAACTGGTTCCTTAGTACTTAATTCCTTGTTAATACTCTCAATTTGACTTTGTTCCATAATGATACCTCCTTCAGTCCTTTACTATTTACTTTTCATTGATTTTATTAATACTTCTGCAACTTCGGCTCTTGTTATTGCTTTATCTGGTATTTTACCTGCTGCCAACATTTCTCTAAGTTTAGTTCCTGACAGTGAAATATGTGCCTCATCACCATGAGGACATGTCTTTAAGGTGGCCATTGATTCACATTTAGTGCAATAAAAAGCGTTGTCAAATTTAAGAATGGTTATATCAATTGAACCCTCTGGCAATTCATCAAACAATTTTTGAGCATCAAAAGCCCCATAATATTTACCAACACCAGCATGGTCTCTACCCACTATAAAATGTGTGCAGCCATAATTTTTCCTGACAATTGCATGGAATAGTGCCTCTTTAGGGCCAGCATACCTCATAGTAGCAGGAAAGTTACCCAAAATTACTCTGTCTTTTGGAAAATAATGTTCTATCAATGTTTCGTAGCACCGCAGTCTCACTTCAGCTGGGATATCATCTGCCTTTGTTCCACCCATCAAAGGATGAATAAAGGCACCATCAACCATTTCTAATGCACATTTTATTAAATATTCGTGGGCTCTATGGATAGGATTTCTCGTTTGAAAACCAACAATACTTTTCCACCCTCTTTCATTAAATGTTTTTCTTGCCTCAAGGGGAGTTAAATTATACTTTTTAAAATTATTAGGCATTAAATTTAAATCAGCATATGTTTTACCACCAATAACAAAATCACTTTCACTAAGGAGCATAGCAACTCCAGGATGGTTTTCATCATCAGTTAAGTAAACTGCCTTTGCTTCTTTGATTTTATCACGTTTATAAACTTCTTCTACTTCAACATAGCCCACTATTTTACCGTTATAAGAGAGACCAACTACATCACCACTTTTAATTTTTTTTTCATGATTTACTGGTAGAGTAATTGGAAAAGGAAACAATACTCCATTTTTCAGATGCATTGATTCTAATGTACTATTATAATCATTTTCATTCATAAAACCTTTTAATGGACTTAAACCGCCATTAACAATTAATTCCAGATCAGAAAGAACTCTTTGAGAAATATCCACTTTAAGATTTTCTAATTTTTTAATTTCAGTCACATTTAGCTCTTTACTCTGATTGGTAACTAACTCCCCACCATGTGCACTCTTAAATATTTCTTTGTTATCAATTAGCATAAATACACCTCACTAAATTGTATACATTATAATATAATCTATTTTTATTAATATCAATAAAAATATTAAAAATAATTTATTATATAGAATAATTATATAATTAAAATAATTTTTTTATTAATTTAGAAGATATATACTTAGAAAATAAGTAATCAGTCATTTTTATACTTTAAAGCGCTCAATTAATTTTTTTAATTCTTCTGATATACCAGATAAAGATGTGGCTGCTCTTGTGACTTCTTCCACCACATTTATTGTCTGATCACTGGCACTTGAAATGGCAGTAATGTCGCTACTTACACCATTGCTTACCTTGCCCATTTCTTCCAATGAATTTGCTACATTATTAATCATTGATTGTAACTTGCCAATTGTTAAAACAATATTACCAAAAGACTCACTTGCCTCATTTGTCAATTTTACTCCACTATTTACCTGATTTAAAGTAATATCAGTTTTAGATATTACTTTATCTACCTGCTCTTTTATATTGTTTATATGGACTGAAACACCTTTAGTTGAATCTGCAGTTTTTAGCGCAAGCTTTCTCACCTCGTCAGCAACTACAGCAAAGCCACGTCCAGCCTCCCCTGCACGTGCAGCCTCAATAGCTGCATTAAGAGCTAATAGATTTGTCTGATCTGAAATTTCCCTGATTACATTTACTATTGTACCAATTTCTTCAGAGCTTTTGCTGAGTAACGTCACAGCATTTTCTACTTCCTGCACTGTGTCCTCAATTTTATTGACTTCAACAGCAGCATTACTTAAAACATTCTTTCCCTCATTTGCCATTTTTACACTATTATCCGCATAGTCAGCAACTTCATTAATATTTTTTGCAACACCTTCAATTGTTTGATTTAATTCTGTGGCAGCTGAAGCAATACTTTTGATACTGTCAAATTCAACATTTATAGTGGCATTCATTTCATTTGCTTCACTTGAAAGAGCACTACTCTCCTCTACAATTTTGCCTGAAATTCCTATTAAATTACCAATAATTTTACTTAATTGATTGACCATTCTCATTAAATGTATGATAAGGCTATTTGCAGAAACCTTTTCCTTATCAAAAGCCACTTGCAAGTTGCCCTGGGACACCTCTGTAACAACACTCACTAGGTAATCTGGCTCAGCGCCAAGCATTTTATACAATTTATTTATAATTGTAACAATTATTACTGTAATAAGCAAAACAGAGATTATAGCTGCAACAAATATAGAGCGCAATATTGTATATAATGGTGCCATTATCTCTTTCTCAGGGACTAATGCAATGATTGTCCAGGGATAAATATTATGTCCAAAATCTAACTTATTAGATTTTATATAATACTTAATAAATTTTGTGTCACTTTGTATTTCCTTAAATACGGACAACTCTTTTCCGCTTTTTAGCATAGTTGCAAGGTGAGATAGGTTATCAATATCTGATAAATTCTTCCCAATTAGATCAGTTACATTATAAGACATAATTAAGTCACTCTGATCTAACAGTATTAAATGACCGGTTTTAAATATTCTATAAGAATTAATAGTATTTACAAAATTTCCTATCTCTAAATCAACACCCGCAATACCAACAAAAGCACCGTTTATAATTATGGGAAAACTTATTGTAATTAATTGGTATTCTTTGCCACTTTTTTCGTATCTATAATTATAGGGCGCTGAAATATAGGGTTTTAAAGTTTTTTTAGGGTAATCATAATAATCAGCTGCAGAGCCAAACTCAAGCAGAGCAGGGTTAACTGTAATTGCATTTTTAGTTCTATCTATTGCAAAGGAAAACCTTCCTTTATCGTTATATATTGGATCATTTATATACTCTGCATCACGCCTATCATAGGCGTTTCTATCAAAATACACCCAAAGAGCAGTGATATCTGGTTTTGTTTTAAATATCTCTTTATATGTATTGACTATATTATCTCTAGGTGCGCCTTTTTTCATTAATGATTTAGTAACGGCTGTTAAATCCTCACTAGTTTCCATCCCCATTTCTAAATCTTTAAGCACAAGGGTGCTGTAATGCTTTACAATTTCATTAACAGCAAAAGTCCTATCCTGTCTCACAACATAATCCATATGCATGCCCATATAAACTAATAAAATTGCGTTTATTAAGATAAGGGGACCAATAATATAAAAAATTAATTTGCCCCTTAAAGTAAGATTGCTTATAAATTTGATAATCATTTAATTAATTATACTTTGATTTTGGACTAAATCAATGTAATTTAATTACTTTAGAAATACCTTAAATATCTGTGTGGTATAAGTTGAAGCAATAGTATACTTTATATTGGCTGGAATTATTAAAGTCTCTGTATATTCCATTTGGATTACTTTATTTTCTGATTTAACTAGCAAATTGTTACCATCAATTAAAGAAAGTATCTGGAATTCCTCAATAGCTTCAAAAGAAGCCTCTCCAGAAAACTCAATTATTCTTACTTCAAAAGGTATATCTTTATAAGATTCAAAAAGATATTCACTATAATTTGCTTTTTGATGAATTAATTTTTTTACAGGCTTTAAATGTTCTTCAACCCACTTTGCACTTCTTTTATCATTTAAAGAATTAAAGGCATGTTCCTCATGAATCTCTCTTAAGACTCCATTTAATGATGGTCTTAAATAATCATATACATGAAAGGTATAACCGTAACTTGTGCCAATTTCTAAGCACACCTGGTTTTTCCCTAAAGCGTGAATGGTGCCAGCCGGTATTAAAAATAAGTCCATTGGATTACTGGGGCATGAATTTACATACTTTTCATAATCAAGAGGTATCTTTTCATTTTTAGACCTTACAACATCACTATAGAATTCTTTTATATTACAAGCCTCAGTGAGCCCCAGATATACCTTTGTATTTTCTTGTGTTTTTAAAATAAAATATGCTTCATCCTGACCCACACTTTCATTAAAGTACTTCTTTACATAATCTTTATCAGGGTGAACTTGAATAGCCATGTTTCCTCCATTAAAGCTATCATCATAGTGTACCCTTACCGGGAAAAAATACTTATATATTTTAGCAGCCTTCTCTCCCATTACCTGTTTATTGTACTGTGCTAATAATGTATTAAATGGTATATCAAATTCATAGTTATCAACTAAAACAGGTATGCTTAAATCATTAGCCACTGCATCAAAAGCCCAGGCACAATTTCTAAATGTATCAGGCAATCTCCTTATATTTTTTATCCAGTTGCCGCCCCATGGTCCTTCAATATATAATGACTTTAAACTTAAAGGCATAGATGATAAACCTTTAAGAATGTTATCAAAAACATCTTTAGAAATAAATTTTATATCATTTGAAGAGTCCCCATAGAAATCTAAACTCTTTAAAACTTGCCTTCTATATTTATCAAAAACGGGATAGCATATATACTGAATTAGTTTAAAAGTATCAATAGATAAGCCTACATCAGCAGTACCCCCTTTTTTTATTTCTTCATAAGAAATAAACCAGAGTTTATTATTTTTGATTCTTTCTAAAAATTTTTCTCTAGTTAAATCAATATAAATACTATAATCAATGGCATCTTTTAAATATCTATTTGCTGCACCACACCCGTACAATATCGCAATAAATGAATCATGCTTGATTTCATTTAAATTATTTTTTAATGATTCTATCTTTTTAGTATCCAAAAAATTTTCTAAAGTTCCATCATAAACTTTGCCAAAATATTTATCACAATTAATATTTTTTGATATTTGCTGATAAATTTCCATTTTATCTTTATAAAAATCAAGAATATCATATGTAATTATTTTCAAGTTCTTCTTATAAAAATTTGCCACCAGATTTTCTATAAATGACCAATCTATTAATGGGTAGCCATCTATTGCAATGACTCTTTTTTTATTCTTAACTGCTTTAAACACCATTTCAAATAACCCATCATAGCCTGTATAAATATTTTCTTTTAGATTTTCGGTTAATTCCACAATATTTTGCTTGTACTTATCTGATTTCATAAAAATTACCTCTAAGTTTTTTATTTATTGAATACTTTCATTATCTATACCCCATTTATTATTAGGTTTTTCCCCCATATAAATTAGCAATTGACCGCCACTAACAATATCTGAATGATAAATATTTGGGCCATTCAATGGTTTCCCATTGAGCGTTGCCTTCTGTATATACTTATTTTCTTTTGAATTATTCACTGTTTTAATAATGAATTCTTTATCACTGTAATATTTTTTATCTAAATGTATAATAACTTTATCAAATATTGGGCTACCAATATCATATTGAGGTTTAATAGACGCTCCTCCATCCATTTCGAATAAACCCATTGCACTCATAACAAACCATGCTCCCATCTGTCCCTCATCTTCATCTCCAAGCCAGCCGTTTAAGGGGGTTGTACCATAAAAGTTATCCATAATTTCTCTAACCCATTTCTGAGTTAGGTAGGATTTGCCTGCATAATTAAAGAGATAAGGTGCCTGCATATTAGGTTGGTTATTAAAATTGATGGGCAGTATATTCATGGCAACCATTTCAGCCCATTGAGACTGCTCAAGTGATGATAAACCATAATACCAATCTCCCAAAAGCCCCATACTAAATAGTTCATCAGGCGTTACCATTAACGCACTAAAATTATATTTTTTAGAAGTCTCAAAGCCTTCTTCAAGCCTCTTATTAAATTCATCTGTTCCCAATAGGCTTACAATATTTTTAATATCGTGGGGCACATAAAAAGTGTACTGCCATGGATTTCCCTCCACAAAACCAGGGCCATTAAAGGTGGTACAACACAGTGGTTTAAAGTCATCAACCCATGTACCATCTCTTTTTTTCATCCATACATACTTATATTCATTATTAAATACATTCAGATAATTTTTTGATCTCTCCAAAAAATACTGGTAGTCCTCATATTTATCTAAAGCCAATGCAAGTTGTGAAACTGCCCAATCATCAAAAGCATAATCAAGTGTGTTAGAAGTTGGTCCATCTTCATAGGGTACATAGCCATACTTCATATATACATTTAAATCAGGATTGCCAACCTTGCCTCCGCAAGAAAAAGGTCCACCTTGGATCATCTGGACTTCCTTCATTGCTTTATAAGCAAGTTCCACATCAAATTCCCTTATGCCTTTCTGATATGCAGAAACAATTAATTCTATTGTATGCTCTCCTACCATTATTCCTGAATATTCAATCCCAGTTGGACCTTTCGGAAGCCATCCTCCAACAGAATAAATTTCTAAAAATGAATTTATCCATTTTTTAGCAATTTCAGGACTAACCAATGTCCAGAGCCCATTTAGATTCCAGAAGGTATTCCAGAATGCGTCACTACCATATACAGGATTATTTTCAATCTTTGCTCTTCGAGTGATTTCACACATATCTTTATAAAGTCCATTTACATCACTAAATATTGCTCTACCAGCATAGGCTCTGTACATATTTGTATAAAATTTTATTTTATCCTCTGTGCTTTCTGATTGCACTTCAATTTTATTCAAAAGCTCATTCCACACATTTTTTGCATGCTCCACCACTTTATCAAAAACAAAACCAAAAGATTTTGTTTCAACATCTAAATTGAGTCTGGCCTGTTCAATACTGACATAGGAAATGCCTGTTTTCATAACAATTTTTTCATTTGCTTTTGTCTTAAAATTTACAAAAAAACCTCCATCTGTAGCGTTATCAAATGAAATTTCTTTTACATTTTCTTCTATATCCTCATTTGCCCATGCACCCATAGAATCAAAGGGTTTATTTAATCTAATAACAAAATTTAATCTATAATCGTTCCATGTGGCGTCTCTTCCAGCATAACCATCAACATAGCCTTCAATTTCATAATTATTTACTTTTTTAACTGCAAAGCTTTTCATTATAAATCCATATTCTGAAGGGAATTTTAAATCAAATAATATTCTTGATGTATCTGATTTAGGATAGGTAAATCTAAAAAAACCACACCTTTCTGTAGCTGATAATTCAGCTTTTATATTATAATCATCTAAAATAACTGAGTAATATCCTATGGAAGCTTTTTCATTTTCATGACTAAATCTTGAGCGATAGCCTTTTTCAGGCGCATTTTCAGGCCCTGGAGTTATCACTAAATTGCCAACTGTCGGCATAACAAGTAATCCTGACATAGTCCAGGAATGGATATGAGAAAAACCCATAATATTATTTATGCTATATTCATAGCCTGCCTTCCAACCTTCATCTTGATTATCTGGAGATAACTTAACCATACCAAATGGCATTGTGGGCCCTGGGAAAATCATCCATCTTGAATTTGATGTTCCTATTAGAGGATTTACATACTTATCAGGCTTTTCATAAGTATATCCACTAAATGGTAGTAAAATGAGCAACAAAAGGATGTAATAAATCCCGTTAGAAATATTTATACTATTGTTAATTTTCATTTAACTATAACTTCATTACTTTTTGAATATTTATAGAGAATATTTTTTTCTTATCATCATCTGAAATAAATGCCGAATTAATTGAATTAATTGAACCTTCTGTAAAGTCGTAGCCTCCTTTTTCATCAAAAGGTACATCTGTTCCGAAAAGTACGTGATCAATACCAAAGAACATACAAGCATTCTGAACAAGTAATGGCTCAAAACCTTGGGTTGCCGTATCAACGTAAAAATTTTTAAAGTGATTAATATATGGCTCACTTATATTTGTTTCACTTTTTATTGCTTTTATGTTTTTAAAAAGACTAAATCCAGCATTAAGTCTTTTTGCAAATAGACCGATCAGAGCACCATGGTGGTGAATAATAAATTTTATATTTTTATATTTATCAAACACACCTGACATTGTGAGTCTAACCATAGCGGTACTTGAATCCATAAGCCACCCCAAAGACTGCCAAACACCATATTTTGAAACATTTTCATTTATATAATCGCTGTAAGTTATGGGCCTTGATGGATGCAGCCAAATAGGAGTACCATCTTTTGCTGCTTTTGAAAATAAGTCAGAGTAAATTTCATCGTCCAATGGTCTTACAGTGGGGCCAACTACTAAATATATACCAACAAATTTTAATTTATAAATTGTTCTTTCATATTCTTCAAGCATAGTATCTTTATTCGTAGTGGGAATTGCTGCAACTGGAACGAATCTATCAGGAAATTGTGAAACAAGCTCAGCTAATTCATTATTAAGTAATTGAGCGGCCATGCTTGCCTTATTAGGATTACTATAAACTTCTGAAACAGATTCTATCCAGGGTAAAGGTACTATTACATGCTTATCTATCCCACAAGTGTCCATTAAATTTAACCTTCTATTCACATTTAGCATTGTAGGTAAATATTTAAACAAATCAGTAAAAAAATAAGGCTTTTTGCTATTACCTTCCAAAAACGAGAGATACCTCTCAAATGAAAAATGCGTATAACAATCAATTTTCATGTTTCCCTCCAAATATTTTTATATTAATTATAAATTTTAGGTATAATCAATAAATCTGTTAAAAATAAAATAGGCTAAACTTATTAATAAAAAAATAGAAACTACAATTGAGATATTTTTTTTTAACGAACTGTGTGAGATAAATATCACAAATAGACCCTTAATGGCAGTATTAGCAATAGTTGCTAGAATTATTGCGTTCATCGCTATTTCATAAGCAAGATCATTCTTAGGTAATGCCGAAAGTGATAGTGTAATTGCATCTACATCAGTCATCCCTGAAATAAATGCAATAGCATAAATGCCAAACCTTCCAAAATAGGTTTTGCCCAAATAAACCAGAAACATTATTACGACTAAAAGTAATCCAAAGCTTAAAGCCGTTTTCAATTGAAAGGGATTATTAAATATAATTAAATCTGAACTCAACAATTTTTCTTTTTTACTTTTAATCCAGTAAATAAAGACAAATATGAGTATAATCAATGATAACATAGTCAAAGGAAGCACTAAATATCTTGATAATTCAAAATTTATAATGGAAGTAATGATTAGTATTCTTGGGAATACTAAAAACCAGGCAATCAAGATTCCTGTTGCCAATAAATAAGAATTCTCACCTATTTTTCCTATTCTTGCAAAATTCAAAGTTAAAGCTGTGGACGAAGCAATCCCTCCCAATATGCTTGTGAGGATAAAGCCTTTCTTTTCGCCAAATAATTTTGCAGATATGTAGCCTATGAATGAAATACCAGCAACAAGAACAACAAACAACCAAATTTGATATGGATTGAAAAAACTGCCAGGCCCAATACCTCTATTAGGAAGTAACGGCAAAATAACAACTGTAATTAAAAGAAACTTTAATATTGCATATAATTCTTCTTGGTCAATTTTTTTCATAAGATAATGTAACCGTGGTTTTAAACTAAGCAAAAGTGTAACCACAACGGTTAAAGCTATAGCTAATGTTCTCTCGCCAAGGATAACTAAAGCTCCCAATGAATATGTTATAAAGGCTGCTATAACAGTTGTTATGCCAACACCTCTTTTAATTCTTAATTCCATTATATATAATGTGAGTAGAAACAGTGATAAAGAGAAGAACGCAACTATCATAAATGAAATGTTTAGATTAATACCTATATAAGTAGAAACACCCCCAAATAAACCAATCAAAGAGAATGTTCTAATTCCTATAATTTCATAAGTTTCACTTTCCTTTCTTGTCCCCCTTTCTATACCAATCAGCACTCCAACAATAAGTGATAATACCAGATCTAAAAAAATGTTATTCATATAACTTATATTATATCCATAAAATAATGTATTTTCTATAGATATAGAGGAAACCGATAGTAGTGAACTTTTTAAATATTAATAAATCTTATTTTAAAATAACTTAATAGGAGGTAGTATATGAAAAAGTTATTTGCTTCTTTTCTACTAGTACCGATTTTTGCACTGTTCATTTTTAATAGCAATGTCCTCAGCAAGTCTTGCAATGGTGACAATAAAGAACAAGGTTATTTAAAAAGTGCACAAATAAATCAACCATCTCAACCTGATGCCCCTCAATTACCAGCTACGCCAAATAAGCCTTCTCCAAAGATGCAAAAAAATAAACCAAGACAAAATGGTAATATGCCCGGAAAAATGAAAAAACAAAAACCAGATATTATGAAGAAAGATAAATCAGGCAAGCCTAGCCAAAATGGTGATATGCCAGGGCAAATGAAAAAACAGTAATTAGAATGCTTCATCAAAAAGCCCCAAATAAGGGGCTTTTTTAATGGCTTGACAAAATGTTTATAATAATTACTTTAAATTAAAAACTTAAGGAGGTTTTAAATGAAGAAACTTTTGTTAGTTTTAGCTGTTATATTTTTAGCAACACCTTTGGTAATTATGGCACAGCAGGGGGCTCAGCCAGCACCAAAAATAAATCAGATGAACAATCCTGGTATGCAAAACATGCCATGTAAACACTGCGGAATGATGAAAAAGGGTATGATGATGCCTCCAATTTCAGATAGTGAAGCAAAAAATATAGTTAACGACTATATAAAAAATAACAACCTAAAAGGTTATTCAATAGTATCTATTAAAAAAGTTAACAGTCACATGGGACCAAAATACTATGCCGAATTAAAAGATTCTGCAGGTAATCTTTTTAATGTTGTGATTGCACATGGTGGTGTAGTTAGAGGACCTTTCCCTACATCAGAGATAAAATAAGATCATTTTAAATTATTGGTTATAATAAAAAGGCAGGATTAAAATCCTGCCTTTTTTATTATTAATTTTTTCTTGTTTATTTTGAAACTTCAGACAAAGCCTTAAGAGCTTTATCATAATCGGGGTGATTTGTTACTTCTTTCAAAATTTCTACATATCTTATTTTATTACTTAGATCAACTATGAATATACTTCTAGCTAAGAGCCTCAATTCCTTAATAAGTACACCATATGCATTTCCAAAGGAAGCATCCCTATGATCTGAAAGAGTTATTACCTTATCAATATTTTTTGCCTGACAAAATCTTGCAATAGCAAATGGTAAATCCATACTAATATTCACTATTACAATTTTATCAGACAGTTTTGACGCCTCATCATTGAATCTTCTTACCTGTGCATCACAAACAGGTGTGTCTAAAGATGGTGTGGTTGAAAATAGTTTTACCTTACCAATGAAGCTATTCAATGTAAATTCTTTCAGTATTTTATCAACTACTTTAAAATCAGGAGCACTGTCACCAACTTTTAATTCTGGACCAACTAATGTCAATGGATTTCCCTTCATTGTAACTGCATTTTTCCTTTCCATAAATTACCTCCTAATTGAATTTTACTTCTATTTTATCGTCACCAATCTTATTAACAGTTAATTTATTATTGTAAACTTTACCTACTCCAATTGCCGCTCCTTCAACATAACTTAGCATATTCCTGTGTGATTTATATTTGATAATAAGAGTTTTTTCATCTTTTTCTTCAAAATCAAATCTAGGAGGTTTGGCTTCATTTATAACTGAAGTCATTTGAACATGTAGTTTATCCATGTCCAATAAAAAATCTTTTGCATTGTTATGTTTTTTATAAAAATATCGATAAAGCTTTTGTGTTGAATTAGTAACGAAATATTCACCTAATTCTTTTAATAGTTTTTCCGTATTTAACTGTAAGCTATCAGCCATCTTATCAATGATTTTTTCTACCGAAGCATCTTCAAAATCAGTTGATGCTAAAATTAATTTATGCCTATCAAGACCAACTTGCTCTAATAAATTAAACCACTCATCCTCACCCTTTTTACTAATGTAATAATCTTTAATACTACCGACAACAACTCCTTTCATATATACCTCCTTCCTTAGCTCTATTTTCCAATACCATATGTGCCACCACAGGGAAAATTTTGTAACCTACCATCACTAATGAGGCCGGCTCCATTAACGCTGCTAACCTTTGCCGCTCTCATTGTATAAGTTTGTCTACTTGGCACTTGAAAAAGCCCTATTCTTGAAGTTACTTGAAAGGCTCCAATTTCTTCAGTTGCCTTTTCTAAAATAAGACTTCTTAATTCGACAGGATTGCACTCAGGATACAAATAGGCTGCAACGCCAACAAGGCCTGAAGTAATGGCAGCAGCTTGTGACGTTCCACTTCCAACAGCCACATACCCTGGTGTTGCTGGATAATTCAAACCGACTATATTGACTCCAGGCATATAAATATCTACAGTATTTCCATAATTTGAAAAAGTTGCAACATTACCTTTTTCATCTAAAGCGCCAACAGCTATTATATTGTCAAGATTATACTTTGCTGGATAAGCTCTTGTCCTATCACTTGTTCCAAAACCTCTGTTTGTATCAATATTCATGTTGTCATTACCTACAGCGGCAACAATTAAAATACCAGCATTATAGAATTGTTTTAACAGATTATATTCTGTTACGTCAAAAGGGCCCCCCGCTGACACATTCACTGAAATTATATTTACTCCTCTATCTTTCATTTCTAATATATATTCATAGCCTTCATTATATCTATCTACCTGTGTGTAATCATAACTTGCTGAAACTGGTAGAATCTTCACCTCATCTGGCAAAACACCACTCATGTAATAACTATTATCTGTCTTTGCTCCCATAATTGAAGCCATCATTGTACCATGATGCACTTTATAATCATCTATACATTGAGAAAGAGTACACTCAGAATGGCCCACATCAACACCCATATAATCATCTTTATAGCCATTATTGTCATCATCTATATTATTATTTGGAATTTCACCTTTATTAATATATATCCTGTCCTTAAGCTCTTCGCTATTATAATATATCCCGACATCTAGCACAGCAGCAACAGGAGGATTATCAAAGGGTGATCTATAGTTATTTTCTCTAATAAATTTTCTATAACTTAAAAAACCCAAATCTAAATTAGGATTTTGTTGATTATATAAATACCACTGGTTACTAAATAAAGGATCATTTGGTGAGTAAATTTCAGCTTCATTTGGTTGAATTGCTTTGTCATAGGTTACTTTTTCTGCCTCTATCGTTTTATATGGCGTTTTCTGTATATAATTAACAGCAAATTTAGATAAGATTATTCTCAAGATTTCAGACAATTTACTCTCTTCCACATCTATTGAAATTGCATTAACATGCTTTAAATAAGTTACATTAGGAACCTTTGTTAATAAATTATCCAATACTCCTTCATGACCAGTTACACCTTTAACAGATATTGTAAAATTTCTTTTTAATTCTTTAACATCAGAAATGTCTTTATAGGCTTCATCGAAAGTATAATATTTGATTTTTGCCCCATTAACCTTAACTGATGATATTTTACCGCCTGAGCTTATATACATATCATCTAAAATGTTATCTCCAGCATAGATATAGCTAGCGACAAAAAGACACAATAACACTACTACAAATCTAAATATTTGCATTTAACCATCCTGTTTTAATTGATAAAATTCACTTAATTAATATCTATCCTCTTTACATTTACGTCAATAAAAAATCGATCATTATCATTTTTTATCTCTTTACCATCGGCAGTAACTGATTTTATAGAACTGCCCACAAAGGCTAAATAAAACCTCTTAACCTTATTTAACTCCCCTGCCCTATCTA
>DHGE01000144.1:488-3569 GCA_002402635.1 Deferribacterales bacterium UBA4806 | reverse complement strand
TAAATGAAATTTTTGAAAAAACAAGTTCAAAAATAAAAAAAGCTTACGAAGAGACAACAGAAAAGCTAAGTGCTATGCTTGAAGAAGTTAAAGAGTATGCTAAAAAAGGGATTGATACCGTAAAGGATAAAGTACCTGATACCTTTGAACAGACTAGAGAATGCATCAAAAAAAATCCTATTCAATCGGTAATTATTAGTTTAGCTCTTGGATTTATTATTGGCTCAATAATTTCTCCAAAAAGGTAAGTAAAATATAAGTGAATCTTTTAGGTTTATTTGAAAAACTTATAAATGATTTAAAACAAGTAGTTGAGCTAAAATATAAATTAATTATAAGTGATTTCAAAAGCAATCTTAGATATTCTCTTTTTTTTATTTTATTGGCATTATTAGCTTTTGTGTTTTTTTTAAATAGTATATTAATTATATCTTTCCTTTTTATTGATTTACTTAAACAATTTTATAGTACTAGTACAAGCTATTTATTTGTTGGTATATGCTCGTTTTGTATAAGTATAATAATAGCCCTATTTCTGTATTACTATCATAAAAGGATTGATAATGAGTAAAAAAGACTATGAAAAACAATTACAGGAATCCATAGAAGAAGTAAAAAAGGATATTATACTTATAAAAAACAAATTTTCCATAGTAGATCAAATAAATATGCAATTTAAAAAGCGACCAATTGCTATGACTGTTGTTTTTTTATCAATTGGTATATATTTATCAAGAAAAGGTAGCTTAAGAAAAATTCTAAAAACGACATCTCTAGTTAGTGCGGAAAGGTTATTCCAGAAATCAATAAAAAAGTATTTAGCTAATCTCATTGGCTCAGGTCATAATCAATAAGAATAATATTATAAGATACTACAATTAACTCAACATTATTATATGTTTTAAGCTATTATATTAAGTATATTCTCCCCACATATATCAATTTGAGTCAGACCTATGAAGTTCCATTATATTAGTGAAAATTATTTTCTATTATAACATTTGATCTAGTATTATTAACATAAGGCTTCTATACTGTATAACATAATTTTAAATACTCAGTTATTCTTTCTTCTCTATAAATATAAGGTTGGCATTGAAATTTTATTTATTTAAAATATAATTTTATTATAGAATTTTTTATAGGAGAATAATTTGAATAAAATAAAACATTTTTTAAACTTTATTTTAGTAATATTTATTCTCTTTATATTTTGCCCTTATAGTAAAGGCGATGAATACAAAGTAGATAATGATCATAGTTTTATAACATTTAAAATACGCCATTTTAATACGGGGTATGTACTGGGCAGATTCAATATATTTTCTGGAGATATAGTGTACAATGAGAACAAAATTGAGAACTCTGCAGTTAATGTTAAAGTAGCCGCCCTATCCATTGATACAGGAGTGGCTAAAAGGGATTTCCACTTAAGAACATCTGAATTTTTAGATGTACTAAAATTTCCGGAAATATCCTTTAATAGTGATAAAATTAAGGCAGGCAAAAAAAATGAATATTTTATTATATCAGGAAAGCTAAAAATAAAAGATATAGAAAAAGACATACCTATAAAGGCTAAATATTTAGGTAAAACGATTGATCCATATGGACAAACAAGGATAGCTTTCAAAGGGAGAACTAAATTTAACAGATTCGATTATAATGTAAATTTTGATGGGAAATTAAAAGATAATAGTCCCATGATAGGTGATGAAATTTATACTACAATTTATATAGAAGCAATAAAAATAGAGGACAACAAATGAAAAATTGTATCAATGCAATAAATGAGAGAAGGTCCATAAAGTTTTTTGATACGAATCGTTCAATTCAAAGAGAGACACTAAAAGAAATTTTAACCCTAGCAAATACAACTCCATCTTCTATAAATCTACAACCATGGGATGTTATTGTCGTAGAAACTCCTGAAAACAAAAAAGTACTGAGAAAATGTGCACAAAATCAAGCAAAAGTAGAAGAGGCAAGTGCAACTCTTATTATAATAGCAAATCCAAGAGCTTTAGAAGAAAATATAGATAGAACATTAGATAGC
Organism: Deferribacterales bacterium UBA4806; assembly: GCA_002402635.1. GTDB lineage: Bacteria > Chrysiogenota > Deferribacteres > Deferribacterales > UBA228 > UBA228. The sequence continues at coordinate 1,513 of DHGE01000144.1, read as the reverse complement.
TGGATAAAATTAGGCAATATAACAGAAAGTGCAAAGGATATTTATAAGACAATGGCTAATAAGCTCTATTCTGATGACTATACTTCACAAAAGAGAGCGCTCTTTGCAGTAAAAAATGCCTCATTTTTTGCTATGTCCATTATGATTATAGCTAAATTTTTTGGTCTTGATACCCATCCAATGGATGGATTTGATGAAGAAGAAATTAAGAAAGCCTTCAATATTGATAGCTATAAAATTATTCCTTTACTTATTGGAATCGGTTATAAATCTGAGAACTTTCAATTATCAGAAAGAGCCTTTAGAAGACCTCTAGAAGAATTTGTTAAATTTATTTAATTTATATAATTTATTTTTTGTTTAACCATGTCTATATCAAAAATAACAACGTTCTAATACACAATCTTTTGTTATCTATATGAAATTATGTTGATTTTTAATAAAATCATAACAATATAATGTAGTTGATTTTATTTATTAATATCCGAGGTCATAACTGAGTGATACTCTTAATAATTTTTCTATATATGTTTATAATTCTATGCACAGCATATACAATATCAAAAAGAAGAGTTAAAAATGCTTCAGATTTTACTATAGCAGGAAGAAGTCTAGGCCCTCTTATATTAGCCTGCACTCTTGCAGCTACTGAAATTGGAGGAGGAAGCACCATTGGAGTTGCAGCAAAAGCCTATGGAGAATGGGGGCTATCAGCAGCCTTTTATGTAATTTGCTGTGGCATTGGGATTTTTTTTGTATCATTCATTGCACCATATATAAGGGCAACTTTTGTAGTAACCCTTCCTGAAATAATCAATAATAAGTTTGGTAAAGCACCATATATTCTCACTGCAATTATATCTATAATTGCTTTATTCATTGCAGCTGCAGTCCAGATAACTGCTACATCAACAATTATAAGTGCTAGCACCGGATTGAATATAAGGATGTCTATAGTAATATCCGGAGCAGTTATAACTATATATACACTAACAGGAGGATTAATATCTGTCGCAGCCACAGAT
>DHGE01000144.1:0-370 GCA_002402635.1 Deferribacterales bacterium UBA4806 | reverse complement strand
CAGGAGGCTGTTCAGAAATTTTTTGCTGCTAAAAACCCAAAAACTGCCATGCTGGGAGCATTCTACTGCGCTATTATAATGTGCCTGTATGGGTTCGTTCCTGCACTTTATGGCCTTGTTGCACGTGCACATTTTCCTAACATCGATCCCAACACGGCTCTTTCTATTGCCGCAATAAATTTTGCTCCTCCTATACTATCAGGAATTGTCTTGGCAGCCCTTTGTGGTGCCACCATGTCAAGTGCAGCAGGTGACTTAATAGCTGCCTCTACGATTCTAACACAAGATATTATATTACAAAGATTTAAAAAAAATATAAGCGATAATAAAATTATAATTTTAAACAAGTTTACAATTCTCATAATAGGTA
>DHGE01000064.1:1753-2589 GCA_002402635.1 Deferribacterales bacterium UBA4806 | reverse complement strand
AAATTAATTATAAAAAAATGTTTTACTATTTAATCAATTGTAATAGGAAAATTAAGTTTTATTCTGTATATTTTAGTGTCTTATAAATTCTTTAACAACGTCTCCTGCATATTCAATAGGGTCAAAGTTTTGGACAAGTAATTTTTCCTTAATATCCTTAAGATANNCGTCATTTTTCCCCCAATAAGTTCGGGGATAACCTTTTTACAGCTAATGATATTTGGTAGACCTATATAAGGAATTTTAAGAAAAAATTTTGCAAGAAAGTGAGTTAGAAAAGTAGTTTTATAAAATATTAGCATTGGGGTGTTAATAATGGCTGTTTCTAATGTAGCTGTCCCTGAACATACCCATGCAAAATCGGCATATTTTACACAATCATAAGTTAACCCTTCGATGATTTTTAAACGTTTATCAACTTTTACATATTCTTCTATGAGTTCATGAGGAATCTCATTTGATTTACATATTATATACTGATAATCTTTTAATTGTGATATTGTTTTAGCTATTATAGGCATGTGGTTTTTTATTTCATTCTTTCTACTGCCTGGCAAGATAGCAATAGTGTATAATGAAGGGTCAAGTGAAATATTATCAAATAAATCGGATTTTGTTTTATATAGATAATTTATCTTTGATATAATAGGGTTCCCAGTATAAATAGTTTTTATCCCGACCTCAGAAAATATCTTATCTTCGAAAGGTAGAATAGAAAGAAGTAAATCTACACTGTTTTTTAATTTATATATTCTATTTCTACCCCACGCCCAGATCTGAGGAGCCACATAGTAGACTATCTTAAAACCTTTTTTTTTGGCTGCCCTTGCAAAGTG
>DHGE01000064.1:0-1745 GCA_002402635.1 Deferribacterales bacterium UBA4806 | reverse complement strand
ATATTTATCAGAGAAATAGATTTTTTAATTAATCCGTCAATCCCAATAATCTCAAGGTTGTCTATAGAATAATACTGTTTTTGACCAATATTTCTTAAATATTTTCCACCAGTCCCATATATCTCTATTTTTATATCCTTAGAAATATTTTCCAGTAAATCAGAAGCTATCCTATCTCCTGATGCTTCACCAACAATAACAAATAGTTTAAGGTTTTTCATTTCTCTATATTTTAGTATAACTATTTATATATTAATACTATTATTGACAAGTATTTAAAAATATAATATATAGAATAATCATTAATTCCCCGGTAGCTCAATCGGCAGAGCGGGTGGCTGTTAACCACTAGGTTGGCGGTTCGAGTCCGTCCCGGGGAGTTTTTAATCTAAAGCTTAAGGTATTTAATGCTCTAAAATGAAAATTGTTTACTTAAATATATTAATTTAATCCTTTTCTAGCGTTCCATGTTTTACATGTTTTTTTCATAATTTTAGTATTATTTGGTTAAATATGAGACACTTTAAAGCTTTGTGTCAGTCTGATATAGTATAACAAATATATGAAGCACTGACATGAAAATGTTCCATTTTTGTGGGGATTCCTTTTATCTCAGCTATCTATATTCTTTGANNAAGGCATTAAAATTATGATAATAATTATAAGTGGATATATCCTGACACAAAACCTTGAAAGATCTCAAGGAATAAGGAGTTATTTTCAAAAAAAATGAATAATATAGTAATATAGACTCAGGTATTTACTTTATCTGGCAGAAAAGAGAAACATTTCGAAATTTTTACCAAAAATATTACTAATCTTCAATCATGTAAATAAGTTAAATCAATTTTACTGTGCAAATATCTTGTTTATGTAAAAATTGATTAATCTGAGATTATTTTCTTAGTAAAGGAATATTGTTAATTCTGTAGCTATTATATTTATAATTTTCTATGTTATTGCTCACTGCTGACGGTATAGAAAATATTAATTCAACATTTCTATCAATATCAAGACCCATTCTACTTTCATGTTTTGCATCAGCATCGTTATAGGCTATTTGATAAATTTTCTGATTGTTGTGCCTGAGCATCTCTGTTTTAATATTGCCAGCTCCATCTCTATTATCATACAGTGTAATTTTTCTCCATTCCTGAGGAAAATCGATAATTGAACAGGTGTTGATCATCCAGTAACTACCGTTACTATTCTTTACTGGTTTGATAGCATTTTTATTGGTGTGACCATTTATGTGTGCCATTACATTTTCATATGAACAGAGGGTGTCCTCAAATTCTTCAGATTTTACTTCACTTAATAAATTTATCCAGCTTTTAGTGGGATGGTGTGAGAAGATGATACATAATTTATCAAAATTATTCTCTATTTCTTTAATCATCCAGTTGAATTGCCTTTTATCAAGAACGTTTTGTGATAAGCTCTCTTTAGGGATTCCTCCTTAGGGATAATAATTAGCCGTATTTAATACAATACAGTGTATAAATGGTTTTGGTGTAAAACTATAATACCCCTCGAATGGAGCAGGCATATTATTAAAACCGTGCCCAGACGACATATATAAATCTATGCTATCATTCATACTTGATAGTTCATCTGGCGCAGAAATGTTCAATCGGCGAAGTAATCTTAGTTTGTCTTCATTAATGCTGATACCCTCTCTTGTTACAAGACCCACGAGTCTTCCAAAGAGTAATTCATTGTTGACACTCCCCTGATACATCACG
>DHGE01000143.1:31337-43709 GCA_002402635.1 Deferribacterales bacterium UBA4806 | reverse complement strand
ACTCATTGAATATTGGATATTCTATCTTTTCAAAGAATTTACCAAATGTAGAAAAACTTTTTGAATATGAAGGAAATGAATTTTTTACTACAGACAATGTTGAAAAGGACTTATTAAGTATAATGGCTGTTCATCCCATGCGTGAAGATGCAATTGTTAGACTAATAAATAAAAGTAACAGTAATTGGGAGATAGTTGACAGGTTGATTGAGAAGAATCTGCTTAAAAAAATATGGTATAAAGGTAATTGTTATTATTTAAGAAAATTTTAAAAATATTGAAATATTAATAAGGAGGTTCCACAATGATTGATTGTTCAACATGTAAGACTAACCAATGTTACCATGGAAAAGAATGTGCAAAGGGATATGATTTTACAAAATATAAAAATATCTCTAATGAGGAATATAAAAAACAAGAAAATATAAAAATTTTAAAAACAGCTTCAAAGATTGAGGCTGAACACTATATGAAGTGGACACGATTGGAAGAAATAATTGGGTTCTGCAAGGATATGGATTATAGGAAAATTGGCATAGCAATGTGTGTTGGTTTAGTTGAAGAGGTATGTACATTGAAAAAAATATTATCAAAAGATTTTACTGTTGTTGACATCTGCTGCAAAAGTTGTGGGTTTGATAAAAATGAATTTAATGTTCCTCACATAAAATCAGATAGGTATGAGGCTACTTGCAATCCAATAGCACAAGCTTTAATTCTTAATGGAGAAAAAACAGATTTGAATATTATTGTTGGACTTTGCATTGGCCATGATATACTCTTTACAAAATATTCTGAAGCTCCTGTAACGACATTTATTGTAAAAGATAGAGTATTGGGGCACAATACTGCTGCTAGCCTATATTCAAAGTATTACTTAAGAAAATTTCTTTAATACAATTATTAAAAGATAATGGGAATTTTAAATATTGTTATTTAAATTAAAAAAACTCTTGCATACTAAATATTTTTGAGCATCAACCTGATGCCGTTATGTTGCTCAAGTGAAACTATTAGTTGAACAATTGCTTGCCGCAGAAGTACCACTACTCGATGTTTTAAAAGTAGACATAAGTTTTTCAACATCAGTACTTTTACAATAAGAGCACTTTATTACAGTATCCTTTTTTATAACAAGCTTAGTAAAACGCTTTTTACAAGCATTGCATTTATATTCATAAACAGGCATGGAATTATCCTCCTTTTATTATATTGCTTTTATTTATAACCTGATAATACTACAAAGCTACCTTTGCCAAAACCATATTCTGGCAATTGAATATTACTTTCTATATCATTTTCATCACCAAATAACGTTTGTAATGCACTGATATTTTTAAATTCAGCCTTCTTTAATAAAGTTATTATTTCCATTGATGAAAAAAATGTGGCGTCTCTATAAAATACACTTTTATCCTTATTTAATTGATATTTTCTCCCCAGATAACTATCCTTGTCAATGATACCAATTGAGCTTTTGCCGCCAAATTTTAATATTCTATACATTTCTTTTATTGATTTAAAAGGGGCTTCTACAAAACAAATTGTGGTGATCATAATGGCCCAATCAAAGACGTCAGGCTTTATAGGTAAACGTTCGGCTTGACCCTTTATAATATTTATATTCAATTTTTGAGCTATTTTATACATATTTTCTGATGGTTCAACACCATAGATTATGCCCAGAGGTTCTGCAAATTTACCTGTACCCACTCCAATTTCAATTGACAAGCCAGGTACCTTTGCCTGTTGTAACGCTTTTAATTCTGATTGATATGCTTTAGCGTGCTTAAAGAACCAATTATCATATTGATCAAAATACTTCTCAAAGACATCTATTTTCATAATTAAAAATTTATATATTAATTGACATAAAGCAATATAATTATTAACATATGCTTATATATGAAAAAAATATTTACTTTTGTATTATTATTTTTTTTCCTATCATCTTCCTTAGTTCATCTTCGAGTAAATTTAGACGAATATTTTGAAAAATGCAGAAATGCAGCTACAAAACTGCAAAAGGAGTTAGAATCAACATTAAATTTTGCTATTTCCGAAGGTGGTCCTGTATCAGGTATTGAAGTTTGCAGTTATATGGCACCTGAAATTGCAAAAAAAATATCTATAGAGGAAAATCTTACAATTTACAGGGTAAGTCTTAAAACAAGAAATAAAGACAACAATCCTGACAAATGGGAAGAAAAGGTTTTAAAGCTTTTTGAGCAATGGAAAAATGAAGGAAAGGATATACAACATTTAGAAGCATACAATATTGAAAATAACAACCTAAGATATATGAAAGCAATTGTTGCTCAAAAAAGATGTTTAACCTGCCACGGGCAAATAAATGAAATACCTGGAGAAGTTAAAGAAACAATTCAGAGATTGTATCCTGAAGATGAAGCAACTGGGTACAAAGAAGGTGATATAAGGGGAGCATTTTCACTAAAAATACCATTGGAGAGATGAATATGGAATTAAAGATAACAATCCTTTGTGAAAACAGTGTAATTTTACCCTTTGGACTCATTGGAGAACATGGCTTTGCAGCCTATGTTGAATATAGTGATAAAAATTTTCTTTTTGATACTGGTCAGGGAAAAGGCTTGCTTAATAATAGCAGAATATTAGGTAAAAACTTACAAGATATAGAATTTTTATTTCTTTCACATGGTCACTATGATCATACTCTTGGATTTGCCGATTTACTTTCAATTAAATCCCCACTTACTATATATGCTCATCCAGATATATTTAAAGGTAGAATGTGGATAAAAAATGATAAAAAGAAATTTATAGGACTTCCTTACACAAGGGACTATTTAGAAGGTTTAGGGGCTCAGTTTTCATTGTCTAAAGATTTTTTTGAAATATTAAATGGTGTTTATTCATCAGGTGAGATAATAAGAAAAACACCCTTTGAAAGGATTGATGCTGGTATGAAAATAATTAATGAAAATAACAATTTAATAGACGATGAGATATTAGACGACTATTCATTAGCAATTGATACAAGCAAAGGACTTGTTATTATTTTAGGTTGCGCTCATGCAGGCATAATAAATATAATTAACCATTTCATAGAAAAAACAAACAAACATGAGATATATGCAGTATTAGGTGGGACACATTTAGGCTTTGCAACTGATGAACAGATAAATAAAACAATCGAAGCAGTAGATAAATATAATATTAAAAAATTAGGCGCATCCCACTGCACAGGACTGGAAGTAGCAGCAAAATTGTATAATAAGCTGAAAGACAGATTCTTTTTTGCATCAGTGGGAGCTACATTGGAAATAGATTGAGAGTATATAGAAGGAAATTTTACAACCTCTTTTCTAAAATATATGACAGTTTTGTAAATCTACATTCAAAAAATAGCGGACATGAAGCAAGAAAAGCACTGGCAGCCCTGATTGAGCCTCAGAGAGATAAGGTAGTTGTAGATATTTGCACTGGTACTGGTTCATTGCTGGCATATTTGGCTGATAGGTCAAATGTAAGTTTGATCATAGGTATTGATTTTTCAAGAGGCATGCTAAAAAAAGCAAAAGAAAAAATTAAAGACAAAAATAATATTTATCTAATTGAAGCGGATGTTACAAGGCTACCGTTAAGAAATGCAAAATGTGATAAAATATTTTGTTCTCATGCATTTTATGAGGTAAAGGACAAAGATCAGGTAAATTTGCTAAATGAAGTTAAGAGAACTCTTAAGCCATCAGGTCACTTTATAATGATGGAGCATGAAATACCAGAAAATATGTTTATACGATTTTTATTTTATCTAAGGATTTTATCAATGGGCATAAAAGCTGCCCTAAATATATTAAAAAGAGAAGAAATATATTTGAAAAGTTACTTTTCAAAAGTTAGAAAAACATACACCTCTTCTAAAAAATCCAAAATATATATATGTGAAAAATAAAATCAATTTTATATAATTTTAAGTATATACAACATTCAGATAATTATAAAAAATAGGAAGGCCCACAAGGACCTTCCTGACACTATATTAGTAAAGAGATGAATAACTAGGATTCCATACTTTCCAAACATTCCCCTTTAATTCTTCGCTGGGTTTTAATGTAACCTTGCCTGGCAACCATCCGGCAGGTACAACTTCACCTGTTTTTTTATTGTGTTGTAATGCCTTAATCTGCCTTATTGTTTCATCAATGTTTCTGCCTACCGGCGGTGTTAACACTTCCATTGCTCTAACTACCCCATCAGGATCGATTATAAATCTTCCTCTAATATTAACCTTGTCTTCTTCATCATAAACATTATACATTCTTCCAATTGTACCATCAGGATCAGAAAGCATAGGAAATTTTACTCCTCCCTGGATCATCTTTTTTAATTCTTGTTCTTGCCAATCTTTGTGAGATTGTACAGAATTAACACTAATTGATAGAACTTCTACATTTAATGATTTTAAAATATTGTATTTGGCAGCAACTGCTGTCACTTCCGTTGGTCAAACAAAGGTGAAATCACCAGGATAGAAGCATAAAATAACCCATTTGCCTTTATAATCAGAAAGAGAAACCCTTTTAAATTCACCATCGTGAAATGCGTCTGCTGTAAAATTTGGAGCGGCCTTATCCACTTTAGCAATAGCTAAATTATCATTGCCTACCCCTGACGACTGTGCATTAAGATTGCCAATTAGCATAATAAAGCTTATACATAGTGAATAAAATAGAAACGATAAACATTTGCTTAAGCATTTTTTCATGTAACACCTCCGGTATGTGATACTAAAATTTTAGCTTATTAAAAATTATTGTCAACGTAAGTTCATAATTTTTATATTATATTGGAAAAACTTATATGGGATTTTAACTAAAGATTAGACGAGATTTTTTATTGCATTTAATTGCAAATGCATCTATATGCTTATAATATAATTATGTAGTTAAGTATTTTAATTAAGTTTCCTTATAAATTATATATGTTAAATGCAAATGATTGCTTTATTTTCATTTTTGTGCTTATTTTAAATGTCTCTGTGTTTGCTGGAGAAAAAAAAGAGTTAATACTTGATGAAATAAAAATTATAGGGGAAAAAGTAACTGTTCCAACAAAACAGACTGGCGATACAGTTTATACGGGAACAGTAATCACACAAAAAGGAATAGAACTTTCAGGAGAAAAGGGAAAATCAAATGTCTATGAAGCAATTAGTATTTTACCTGGCATTGTTTTTGAGAGTCCAGATGTAAACAATCTTACAGGAGAGCAATCAAACATAAGGATTAGAGGTGTAAGTGGTACACTTGGTGCAATGACTGTCGAAGGTATTCCAAACTATGGTGGAAATCCAATGGGTCCAAGATCATACATATATGACCTTGAAAACTTTGAAAGTATTGCGGTTTATAAAGGAGCTATTCCAGCTGATCTTGGATCGGGGGTTGGCAATAGAGGAGGTGCAATCGAACTTAGGCCTAAATGGGCAACAAAAGATTTTAGATTTCTAACATCACAATCCGTTGGGAGCTATGAATATAAAAAAACCTTTTTAAGACTTGATACGGGGAAAATTAGCTCTTTTAATAGCATGCTTTCGCTTTCTTATTCTTTCACTGAAGAGGACAAATGGAAAGGTCCAGGAGACATAGGGCCAAGGCATAATATTAACTTTAGCTATGTACAACCTATTGGAGAAAAGGTAGAAGTAAAATTATGGGCAAATTTCAATAAATTAAAATATAATAATTATAGATCTCTAAACTATGAACAAGCAAAAAATATTGATGAATATTATAGGCTTGATTTTAATGATTCTTTACTTGGCAATAGTTCAGAAGATTATTTATATTATAAATTTAATAAAGCAAAACACAAAAACATTGATTTTATAACTGTAATAACTATAAAGCCTATCGATAAAATTAAATTTACAATTAAACCATACTTTTCAAAGGAAGATGCAAATTTGTGGGATGGCAGCCCATATGTTCAAGGCTTTCCAGGAGTACAAAACAGAACAAGGAAAATAGATAGAAAAGGAATAATTTCAAAGATTACTTTAAAATTAAATAATTTTTCTGTTGCAGCAGGTTATCTTTATGAATCGAGTGATATGAATATTAATACCAACAATTTAAGAATTCATAGAGGTGATGCATTAAAAGATATAATTATGGAATTTATACTCCATCAGAAACAGATTATTTGCACAGCCCATACGTGAAGTTTGGTGGAACTATAGATAAATTTAACTGGCAGGCTGGTATTAAATCCTTCCGATTTAAAGATAGTGGTAGTAATGGATATATTACACAATCCTCAAATGGAAATACCACTACAATAAGGTCTACAGATTTAGATAGGAGTGGGAGGATATATGATTTATGGCTACCTTCTGCAGGAGTTTCTTATACTTTCAATGAAAATATTGAAACCTACATAAGCTATGGCAAAAATTTTATAAGACCGTATGCTTATATGCCATTGACTAGTTTATATAACCGTCTTAGACCAGAATTTCAGAGAGCAGGCATAGCTTTGGATGATCTTTTCCAAGGGTATGACATTGAAAAGTCTGATAGTATTGAACTGGGGTTAAGATTTCTTAGTGATTATATAGAAGTTAATCCAACTGTGTTTTTTTCAAAACATAAAAATCTTTTAACAACTGTAGCTGACCCAAGAATAAATTATCCTTCAACAGAAAGCCCAGTAAATTATTATCAGAATATCGGAAAAGCAACAAGCTTTGGATTTGAGGTAGGTACTAATTTATTTATAAGTGACTGGTTGACTGCTTTCATAAATCCCACTTTTAATCATTTTAACTATGACGGAGATATGACATATCAAGGAGAAACCATGCCAACAGATGGAAAACAGATTATTGATGTGCCAAAGTGGACATTGACTTCAGGGTTAACACTTGCATATAAAGGCTTTGAGTTCACTCCTATAATGAGATATGTTGGTAAGAGGTATGGGGATGTAGAACATAAAGAAAAAATATCGTCCCACACAGTAATGGATTTAAAGTTCAGTTACATAAAAGAAAAAAATAAACTATGTGATGAGTTAAAAATCTCCCTTGAATTTGACAATATATTTAATAATAAGTATATTTCTACAATTGAAGCAATGGACTCTAATGTATTAGGAACTACATATTATGTGGGGGCCCCTTTTACAGTTAAAGGTTCCATATCATTATTGTTTTAGAGAGTTTTAAATTTTATTTATACAATTAATAAATATTAAAAAACACTATATAAAATATACAATCTTTATTATATAATAATTTCTATTGATAATAATGAACATATGATATAAAATCTCTGACATTATTTATGTTGTAAACTTGTTATGAAATATAGAGTAGAAAAAAATATAGACAGCAACGATATACAGTCTGATTTATATATAAGATTTCCCCATTTAGTGAAATTGTTTCAGGATGTAGCCTTTGAACATTCAAATTATCTGGGTTTAGGAGTTGAAGTTTTAATTAAAATGAGATTGTCATGGGTATTATATGCAAATTATATTAAAGTATTCAATTATCCAAAATTAAGTGACAAGTTAACAATAACAACATGGGTAAAAGATAAAAATGGCATTACTGTACAAAGAGATTTTGAAGTTAAAAACGGAAATAAAAATATTCTTTATGCTACAAATTTGTGGGTACTATTTAACATTGATAAAAGGCAAGCTATTCAATTCCCAGATGAGATTATTTCTATGTATGAACCTGAAGATAGTGATATCCTACCAGAAGTAAATTATAGACTGCCCTATGATAAAAATATTAATTATGAGTATACTTTTAGGTTCAATACCCGTTTTTTTGATTTAGATGCTAATGAGCATGTAAACAATATTACATATATAGATTTTGTGTACACAGCCATATACAGGATGTTAAAAAAAGTTGTTTTTATTAAAGATTTTAATATAACCTATAAAAAAGAGATTACTATTAGTGATGAAATCATAGAAGTACAACTAAACCATAATCATGATAAAATTAATTTCAGGATAGTGGGTAATAATGTTATTTTTTCTTATGGTAGCCTTGCCTACTCTGATTTTTCTCTATAATATATAGTACAAAGTTTAACTTGAAGTGATATCTAAATAATATTAGAATACCTTCATGAGTTGTCACATAATATTGCAGAAAAAAGGATATAGATTAACACCTCAGAGAGTTGAAATAATTAGAATCCTTCACAACAGCAATCAACATATTAGTGCTGATGAAATTTATACAAAATTAAAAACAAAATTTCTTTATGCTAATAAATCTACAGTTTATAGAACATTAGAACTATTGAAGGAAGAAAACCTAGTAATTGATTCAATATTAGAAGATAAAATAATTCGCTACCATATTGCGGCAAAAGGAGATCATCATCACTTAATATGTTCAAAGTGTAATAAAATTATTAGTATCCCTGAAGATATTTTTGAAGCAACAAGAAAAATTATAGAAGAAAAATATGGTTTTGAAATTTCAATAAAACATGAAATATTAATTGGACTTTGCAGTGATTGTAGAAAGAGTTAAAAAAATTTATCTACTATATGCAATTATTTGCAATTGCATATATTTGTTATTGTTTAACCTGTTCTTTGTGAAAAATGTAGACGCAATAACTATTAAAGATTTATTAAATAGAGAAATAAAAATACCAGAAAAAATAAATAATATTATCGCTCTAGGACCAGGCACTTTGAGGTTATTGGCTTATATGGATTCATTACAATTTGTGAAAGGCGTTGAAGCTTTAGAAAAAGATAAATCTATGTTATGCAAAAGGCCATATGCGCTAATAAACTATGAATATATGAAAAAACTTCCAACTATTGGAAATGGTGGGCCAAATATGTTGCCAGACTTTGAGGCAATAGTATCTATAAAGAGTGACTTGATTTTCACTGCATCATATACATTAGATCAGATAAAACTTATTCAGGAAAAAACAAATATTCCTGTAGTTAGTCTCAGTTACGGTAATGCTAATGCCATAATAAATAAGGAGATAAAAGCATCGTTGAGTCTAATTGGTTTAGTTTTAAATAAATCTAATAGGGCACAAGATCTAATTAAATATATAAATAGTACAATTATGGATTTTCAAGAAAGAGTACCAACAAATAAAACTATAAATATCAAAACTTATATTGCTGGTCTTGGTTATAAGGGTAGTCATGGTTTTACTGGGTCAACTCCTTATTACCCGCCCTTTGACTTGTTAAATTTAAAAAATATTTTAAGTAACTTTCCTGAATTTATTGGATTAAACCATATAGTTCTGGATAAAGAAGCTATACTTTTACTAAACCCTGATTATATATTTATTGATTCAAATGGGCTTAATATAATTAAAATGGATATCAAAAGGAATAAGAGATATTATAGACTTTTCAAAGCAGTTAAGAACAACCATGTATATTCTTTACTGCCTCATAATAATTATACTACAAATATTGAGAACGCTCTTATAAATACATACTTCATTGGGAAAACAATCTATCCGGATAAATTTAGTGATATAGACATAGAACAAAAAGCTAATGAAATCTATCAGTTTTTTATTGGTAAATATATTTATAGTGAGTTGCAGCAAAATGGTATTAGTTGCAAAAGACTCTCTTTTGATCATGATTGCATAGCATGGTAGTTAGTCATAAACAATATACTAAAAATAAATTTTCTACTGGCATAATTTTAGCATTAATACTACTTATAGCAATTATTTTGTCCATTAACACAGGTAATATTAAATTTGGCATATTCAAATTATTTTCTGTTTTTTTTCGCTTTGAAGATAATCCAACTTTATTGCATGTATTATTAAATATTAGATTACCAAGAGTTGTCAATGCATTATTGGCTGGGGCAGCTCTTTCAGTTTCTGGCGCTATAATGCAAAATTTGTTAAAAAATCCATTGGCCTCTCCTTTTACTTTAGGGATATCTCATGGAGCAGTATTTGGTGCAGCAGTTGCTATAACACTAAATAAAGGTATTTTTTTATCCTATTCTATATATACAGTTGTTTTCTTTGCCTTTATTGGTGCCATCTTAACTATGTTGATTATATTATTCATAGGGGCAATAAAGGGTTTTTCTGCCTATGTAGTTATACTTGCAGGGGTTGGGTTAAGTTCACTTTTTGCCTCATTGACAATGCTATTGCAATACTTTAGCACAGATGAAGAGGTGGCAGCTATTGTTTTTTGGACATTTGGCGATTTAAATAAAACAACGTGGAATGAAATTTATATAATGTTATTAATTGTAATTCCTTCTTTAGTCTATTTTATTCTAAAAAGTCCCCAATATAACATTACAATCTGGGATGATGCTACTGCTATGAGTTTAGGAGTAAATGTAAAAATGTTAAAGATTACAGGGTTGATATTAACCTGTCTTATAACAGCGGCAATTGTATCCTTCATGGGCATTATAGGCTTTATAGGGCTAATTTCTCCTCATATAATACGATTAATTATTGGCAATGATCATCGTTTTTTGCTACCTTATTCAATTTTTTTAGGCAGTACTATTCTTTTGTTTTCTGATATTATTGGTAGAATAATTTTAACTCCTGCAACAATACCTGTTGGCATTATTACATCCCTTTTTGGGGTACCTATTTTCTTTTATATTTTGCTTAAGAACAAAGGAACAATATAATGTTAGAAGTTAACAATATAACCTTTTCATATAATAATAAAGAGATATTAAATAAAATAGACTTTATTAGTAAATCAGGTGAAATAACAACAATATTAGGGGAAAATGGCTCAGGGAAAACAACGCTTTTAAAGATAATAGATAAACTTTTGAAACCCCAAAATGGTTGTGTATTAATTGAAAATCAAAATATTAAGAATTTGAAAAGTTTAGAAATGGCTAAAAAGATTGGTTACTGCCCACAAAATAGTTATTCACCTCAAACAACAGTGTTTGAAACAATATTGACTGGAAGAATGCCCTTTACAAGGTGGTTTATTAGTAAAAACGACTTAGAGCTTATAAATGATACAATAAAACTTATGGGATTGTCTGATATATTATTTAATAATATTAATCATATTAGTGGTGGTGAGTTACAGAAAGTAATTATTGCAAGAGCAATAGTGTCAAAGCCTAAAATATTGCTTCTTGATGAACCTATTAATCACTTAGATATAAAAAATCAGCATGAAATTATGCAATTACTTTATAAAATTACAAAGGATTTACAAATAACCAGTATTATTGTTCTACATGATATAAACATTGCCCTTAGATATGCTGATAATTTTATTGTACTAAAAGATGGTGCTATAATTGCATCTGGAGCAAAAGAAATTATAACTGAAAATATTATAGAAAAAGCCTTTAATCTGAAAGTTAAGATTATCTATGATGGGGAATTACCTCTAGTTCTACCATTATCCTGACTGCTGTTATTCTTTATTTTCTGATGGGTTGACAAATAAAAGAGGAAATACTATATCACTTATGCAACATGGAATCCATACTGCAAAGAAAAGAAATATAAACACCATAAAATACATATAAAGTTCAGATTCTTTACCAATCGCCATCAAAATATGAAAGAGAGAAGCCCAGGTACTAATTAGAACATGCCCAAAATGTGGAAATTTTGTGTGAGGCCAGAAATAAGCAATAGAAATACCTATTATAGCAAGTGGATTAACTATCCACCATTTCTCAATAAAACCTAAGTGAATATTTCTATCAGGCATATTTAGAAATAATTCTCCAATGTATGGGATAATTGAGTCACTGATTGTTGCTATACCAACCGAACCAACATATCCAATAAGAAGCAAGGTAAATAAGTTACATTTAATAGTAGTTTTCCCACATTTATAGAGCTTATACATTGCTGACGTAACAAGGGCACTTAATAAAACATGGGTGGGGTGAAGAATATAAAAGATGTTGTAGGCAATATCTTTCGGAATTTTCGAAAAAAAGATCATTACAACAATACCAGAAAATGCACCAAGTAAAGTAAAAGGTAAGTGGTTTCTTAATTCTTTGAATATCCTTTTAATCGTCATATTAAAATTAAAAGATAAGGGTAGCGGCTGTTTTAACAACTACTACCCCGAAAACTACTTTTTCTCTTGTTTTGTTTCTTCCTCCAAAGTCTTGGCGTGTTTTAGGATTTCCTCAAGTTGTCTTTGTAGTAATTTGGCATGTTCTTTTAACATACTTAGCTCTTCCTCAGCAGTTATAGCTGGATTATATCCAAATCCATCTGGACCATATGGTATATATCTGTAACCCAGTCCACGACCAAAACCACGACCATAGCCTGGATATCCCACAATAGGATTCATAAAACCTGGCACAGG
>DHGE01000143.1:14098-31276 GCA_002402635.1 Deferribacterales bacterium UBA4806 | reverse complement strand
ACACTTAGTAATATTATATTAATAACATATGTTCATAAATTCAATAGATATTTTTACTTTTTTTTGATGTACGATTGTGTGATTTTTTAAGGCTTGCTATAGTCTTTCTTTTACAAGACCTTATAAGTTATTAGCAAAATTTTTATTACAGTGGGAAAAATATAGGCACTTAAGGTGGGAATTTTTAATAAGACTTTAACAAAAAGTTTATTACCATATGTTTCTAAACCCCATTTGCTTCTCTAAGAACCATGTCACCTACTTCAACTTCCATCTCTTTGGCAATTACAGGACACTTTGCCTTTAATAGGTAGAAAATAGGCTTTTTCTCTTCGGAAAGGGTTTCATAATTTCCCTGACCTTTGCTTATCACTAACTGTGCATTATCATACTTTTTCCTGAATTCTTTACTGCATCTAGCTAGAATGGTTCCTGGAGCATCTACTCCTGAAGATAATATCGTTGCTACTTTATCTATACCTGCTCTCACTGCATCTTCGTAAGTAGCATCATTTATAACAGGTTTTCCCCTTACTACATATATTACCGGCTTTTCTAGCTCCTCTATCAATATTCTATCAAACACTGTTTCTCCAGCATTATCTCCTATATACAGAATGTCAGAAGAAGAGAGGACATAATTTTTAAATTTCTTATAACTGAAAAGATTAAAACCCTTCTTGACTGTTTCTTTTACTTCTTTTTCTATATCAAGTTCATGTGGAGATTTTATAAGGGAAGATTTAGCTCCAAAGTCTATTATGTTTCCAATAATGGCAAGCTTTATAGCCATAAAAAGCCTATCCTCAGATTGTATTACTACTTGCTTTAGATATGGGTATAGCTTCAGAGCCGCATCAGTATAAATATTTTTTATTTCCTTGAATGGATCAGGATTTCCAGTTATTTCAGATATTTTGTCATATATGAGCCTTCCAATCTCTGGAGGAGAACTATTTAAGGATAGATTTTTGATCATTATTCCTATTTCATCCAGGACTTTTTTTATCTTTACTTCATCAGAGGTCATTATTCGAGTTGTATCAAGGGCTTGTTTGAAAAAGCAGGGAATGCAATCAAGATATGTTTTCATATTTTCGCTTAGCCTCCAGAATATAGTTATCTTTTATATTAAAATTCAATCCATCATTATCCCTTGAAGCTATAGTTGCTTGTATATATTAATTTCCTCAATTATTCTACAATATCCAAACAAGAGCTTGTTGCTGGATGCCAGAATATATTTATAAAGGTAATTCTTATTCTTTTCGGCACACCCCTTTACTTGAGCATGGTGGACTATCGCATCTTTCTTCTCTTCCGCAGCAGGTTTTTCTCGGAGAGGAAGAACCCATGTGTATTATATAGGAAGAAGAGAAAACTTTTTCCATTTCCTTGCTTCCGCAGTAAGGGCACTTAATTACTTCATCTTGTTTTTGGATAAACAACTCTGATATTTTATCACATTTCTTGCACTTATATTCATAAATGGGCATATTTATCCTCCTAGTTTAAAGTCATATTTTATTTTTCCTTTTTCTGACCATATTAGAAACCTTACTTTTTCTCCTGAAACAAGATATGGTTCATATTCTTTCCTGAGCTTCTTAAAATCTGCATCCTCCAGAAACATTCGTAAAATCTCTATCTTATCAGCAGCCTCTGCATTTTCATCAATCTTTAAAAGCTCCCTTAAGCTCTTCTCGTACTCTTTTTTAGCCAGGGTTTGTATACAGTGATTAAGGTTAGGTTCAAGTTCTATTTTCATACCAGAAAAAGTAAACTGTTGCCCAGCACTGTTTCTCCGTTCTTTCTTTATTTACCGACAACAGAAATTATTATTCCCTTATCATCTTAGCTTTACAGCTAGGGCAACTAAGGTTGTAGCATGGAATTCCTGCTTGATGAGGAATCCTGGTCCCACAGTTAGGACAAACACAGTATCCTTGTGATTGTGAACCTGTTCCTCGACCCCTTTTCATCCCCCCCTGACCAAATCCCTTTCCTGAGGGCCCAGTCCCGTCTCTTTTAGGCATATAAGCTCCTTCTACGTTTTTCAGTAGGATAACCGATATCTTAAATATCTAATATATAAATTAATAACATATACTCATAATGTCGATAGATAATTTATAAATATTTTATATTTTACCGTCAGGTATTTACTTTTTACTAATTAAGCTTAGAAGTCCCCTTGCTATTTAAGTTATTTATCACCATGGAATGGTTATTTTTTTAATTAAAACTTATTAAATTATTGCTTTTTTTAGTGTGCGTTAAAACAGAGTCTGTTAAGTCCTAACAGGAGACTTGCTCCGGCAATAGTTGTACCATAACAATATAAGTCTTTGTTATATATTGTTGCTTTGTCTATTATATCGACTATGCTTCCATTAACAAGTGTTGAACCAGTTGCAAGTACAATATCTACTTTGTCGTATAAATAGTCACTATTTTTATAACCATCATAAATTAAAATGCCATTTTTATAATTTCCTATGTTGTCTTTGTTTCTGTCTAATACAATTAATTCAAACTTTTCCTTTAGAGCATCTGCAATTGCTGGTTGAAAACCTATCATCAAAATCTTTTTATAACCCTTATTCAGCAAAAAATTACAGATGTTGTGAGCGCATTCTGTAGGTTCTTCATCTTTACAATGTTTAGTTTTTATTTCATTATTAAGGGATCTGAGTACAGCATTAATAGTTGCAATTAAAATAGCCCTACTAGTTTCCTTGTTGATATCTAAGTTTAATATTTCTTTTATTGAACCGTTGAAATTAGAAGGTTTATCAGTGTAAGCTTGTCCTTTAAAGCCCTTATAGTCTGCTTCTAACAAAACCTCTTTTCCCTGTAATAAAGGATAATCTTTTCTCTCAGGATTACCAATTGCTTCATCTATTGTCAATGCCCTACAATTAATATAAACTTTATCATCGAAGGAAATTTTGTTATTAGTATAATTTTTAAAGGAGTCAATTAAATTTTGATAGAATTTTATAATATTAGTCGAATTCATATATATACCAATATTAACTATATTTCCCACATCTGTGCCTGTGACCGGATTCTTCAGACAATTCTCTACCACAGGAGCTGCATCTCGGCCTTTGTTGAAAAACAACTTCGCCACCTTCAAAGATTAAAGATTTTGCCTCAATTAATGCTTTAGCGACCTTGTTTCTTGCCCTTTCTATAAGTCTAGTAAATGTTGGCCTCGAGATATTCATTAAGTTTGCAGCCTCAATATGTTCCATACCTAAATAATCTGCCAACCTTATTGCCTCAAATTCGTCTAGTGTTATATATTCTTTTTCTAATTTGTTTGATGGTATCCCTCTAGGTTTGAATTCATCAACCTTTGGTTTCTCACCTATCACTTTTGTTTTAAAGGGCCTTGCCATAGTGTATATAATAGGATTATGTTAACCATTAGTCAACATAATCCTATTACTTTGAGTTGTTAGTCAGTCTATTCTAACATTCAATTCAAATAATTAATTTAAATTAGCTTATTTATTTTCCAGTTCAGCTATTCTGCTGTTAATTCTTTCCAGTTCTCTTTTTAGATTTTCAGCATATGATTTTAAGCTTTCTAACTCATCAACTTTATTATAACTCCTGTATGGGGAGCCTGAAACTATAGGACCATACCCACTGAAATAAGCTCCACAACGGGGTAGTCCACCACGACCTATTCCAACATAGGGCCATTCTGGGGAACTGCCTCTAAAACCAAAACCTCGTCCAAACATTTCACACCTCCTACTTTTTTATTTCTATTATTAAGTTAATAACTTATGTTCATAATGTCAAGAGAAAAAATAGAAATGTTAAATATAAATATTCTCATTGACAAACGAACTTATGTTCATTATTATACTAACATTAGGAGGTGCTAATATGCCAAATTTTGATGGAACTGGACCACGTGGTAAAGGGCCAGGAAGTGGTAGAGGTCGAGGCAAGTGTAAAGGTAATAGAAAGGTTAGTAAGGGTAAAACAGGTGATACAAATAAAAGTGAAAAAAGTATAGATATTACCAATGAAGAAAATAAAAGCCAATAAGTGAGGTTAATATGAAACGAAATATTGGGAATATAGATAGGCTTATTAGAATTGTTGTTGGGATGGCAATAATTGCATTTGGTGTATATTTTAAAAATTGGTGGGGAGCTGTTGGTATTATTCCTATAATTACTGCTTCTATAGGTTGGTGTCCTGCTTATGTGCCATTAGGCATATCAACGCACAAAAAATGAGTAATATAAGTTATTTTCAAACACAGATGCCATACAATGTATAAAATAGCATTTGTAAGTGGTAAAGGTGGGACAGGCAAAACTACTGTAGCAGTTAACTTGGCAAAATTTTTAAGTATCAATATTAGAGTATTGCTTGTTGATTTAGATGTGGAAGAACCAAACGATAATATCTTTTTTAATTATAATATTACGACTGATGGTGCCTTCTATTATAGACCAACCTTTGATTTAGAAAAATGTACTTATTGTTTAGAATGCTCCAAGAAATGCCAGTTTGGTGCAATAGCTGTGGCACCAAATTTTTTGAATTTTTTTGAAGAGCTCTGTCATGGATGCACTGCCTGTAAATATATATGCCAGTATAAAGCAATAAGTGATGGAGAGAGAGAAATAGGTAAAATTAATTACAACCTGGCTAATTCACCATCTCTCATTTCAGGTTGTTTAAATTATGGATCTACCCTGTCAACAGCATTAATTAGAAAAACTAAAGAATATGCTGATAGGAATAAAGATAATTTTGATCTTTTAATATATGATTGCCCACCAGGGAATAGCTGCCCGGCAATAGAAAGTATTAAAGGTGTTGATATGGTTGTAATTGTTGCTGAGCCAACGCCTTTTGGATTTCATGATTTTAAGATTATGGAAAAAACCTTAAAGAAGTTGGATAAAAACTTTTTAATATTTATAAATAAAGACGATAGTAGCTTTCCAGATTTAAGAAATTATTGCTTATTTAATAACCTAAAAATTATTGGAAATATTAAATACAGTAAGAATATCTCTAAACAGTATTCAAAGGGTGAATTTATCATTAATACAACTGAGGTAGCTGAGCAGTTATACAATGCCTATGTTAATATAATGAATAATATAGAGAGAAGAATTGAAAGAAATATTAATTGTTAGTGGCAAAGGCGGGGCAGGCAAAACTACTATTGCATCAAGTTTAGCCCTATTTTTAGAAGAAAATGATGTATTAGTTGATGCAGATGTTGATGCCTCAGACTTGCCTATATTGTTAGGAACTAAGACACTTGAAGAATCAATTTTTCTTGCAGGTGTTATTCCAGTAATAAATTATGATAAATGTTCGAATTGTGGCCTATGTGAAAGTTATTGCAAATTTAATGCAATAATAAAAGATAACAAAAATAATAAATATTTTATAGATGAAATTAACTGCGAAGGTTGCGCTCTCTGTAGTTATATATGTCCTGAAAATGCTGTAACTTTAATAAAAAGAGAAACAGGGAAAAAGTTTATTTCTCAGACAAATTTAAATGTCAAAATGTGTCACGGTGAACTGAATATTGGAGCTGAGAATTCAGGAAAATTAGTTGCATCTGTTAAACAGGATGGTAGAGTTCTTGCAAAAAAGCAGAAAGCTTCAATTATTATAATTGATGGTCCACCAGGTATAGGCTGCCCAGTAATTGCGGCAATGAGCGGGGTTGATTTAGCAGTAATTGTTATTGAGCCAACCTTATCGGGAATACATGATGCCAAAAGAATAATTAAACTTGCGAAACAATTTAATATAAATACTTCAGCAGTGATAAATAAATATGGTTTGAATAAAGAAAATGAAGTAGCTTTACTTGATCACCTTCTTAAAGAAGATATAAAAGTTTTAGGTTGTCTTAATTATTCTGAAGATATTATAAAAGCTCAGATTGAGATGGTTCTATTGCCAGAATATAACCACTATTTTTATAATACCGTAAAAAATATTTACAGTAATATGGTTAATAATTTATAACAGGAGGTAACAATGAAAATAGCTATAACATCAAGTGATGATAATTTAAGTGCCAAATTAGATGCGAGATTTGCAAGAAGCAATTACTGGTATATCTATGACAGCGATACAAGTGAGGGATATTTTTTTGATAATACTGATAATGCTGAAACAGAACATGGGGCAGGAATAAAAGCAGCAACAAAACTTATTGAACTCACAGTCACAAGTCTTATAACAGGTGATGTAGGGCCAAAGGCAAGTGATGTATTGAAAAACAAAGTTGCTGTATACAAGGGTGATAAGAATAAAAGTATAGAGGAAAATCTACATTTGTTTCTTGAAAACAAATTAAATAAATTAAATGTTTAAATAATAGGAGGTTTATCAATGAAAATTGCAATTCCAGTAGAAAATGGTTATTTAAGTTCACATTTTGGACACTGTGAAAGTTTTTATATTGCCACAGTAGAAAATGGACAAATTGTTAATAGTGAAACAGTATTGCCACCAGAGCATGGTGAAGGAATTTTCCCAACTTTTCTTGCTAACAATGGTGTAAATGTTGTCATAGCAGGAGGAATGGGCCCTAGAGCTGTAAACTTTTTCAACCAATTTAATATTGATGTTTATATTGGAGCTGAGAAGAAAAAGCCTGAAGAGCTAATAAATGATTTAATTAAGGGAACTTTAAAAACAACGGGGGAATCTTGTCCAGGTGGACACATGCATAACTGCCATAAGTAACTTTTAATTAAAATTTTAATAAAATATTGTTATTTCGTTTTTTACCATTTTGTCAATATAATATATATTATATTGACAAAATTAGGATGGTATAGATATAATTTATATAAACTTTTGATTTTAATAAATAATATTAATTAGAGGTGTTGGATGAATAAAAAAATTCTTATCATAGGTGGTGTTGCTGCTGGGGCCACAGCTGCAGCAAAAGCAAGGAGAACAGATGAGTTTGCAGAAATTACTTTATTAGAGAAAGGTCCTTACATATCTTTTGCTAATTGTGGTTTGCCATATTATGTTGGTGGTGATATCAAGACAAGAGATGAAATTTTATTACAAAAGCCTGAGACATTTAAAAATAGATATAATGTTGAAGTTTATGTTAATACAGAAGCCTATAAAATAGATAGGGAGAAAAAGATAGTTTTTGCTAAAAGGAATGGGGAAAATCTGGAGTTTATTTATGATAAATTAATTTTGGCTCCTGGTGGAATTTCAACTGTTCCTCCTATTGAAGGTTTAAAAGAAGTGGATTATTTTTCTATGAGAACAGTTGAAGATGCTGAAAAGGCAATAATGTATATTAAAGAAAATAAGCCAGGATCATGTATTATTATTGGAGGAGGATATATAGGCGTAGAACTAGCTGATGCAATGCATAATTGCAAAATCAAAACAACAATTTTAGAAGTTATGGATATGATATTGCCTAATTATCCAAAAATTATTGCTTCTGCAATTAAAGATATAATAGAGGAAAATGGTATTGAGATAAAACTTAAGACAACTATCAAGAAAGTTGCAAAAGTTAATAAAAAGTTTGTTCTGACGTTAATTGATGGAAATGTTTTGGAATCAGATATACTCTTTGTAAGCACAGGTGTTAAACCAAATATTTTACTAGCAAAGGAAGCAGGACTAAAAATAGATAATTTAGGAGCCATTGAAGTTGATGAGTATATGAGAACTTCTGACGAGGATATTTATGCAGCGGGAGATGCTGTTAGCAAGTTAAACCTTATAACAAAGAAAAAAGTATTGTTACCGTTGGCAGGCCCTGCCAATAGGGAAGGAAGAGTAGCAGGATGTAATGCTGCTGGTGGAAATATGCAATTCCCTGGTGTAATTGGTACATCAATAGTGGGTTTTGATGTTTTATTTGGTGGCTTTGCTGTTGGAGGGGTTGGTTTAACTTATGAGCAAGCATTAAAAGAGGGTTTTAAAGCTAAATATACATACACAATTGATCACCATCATGTTACATATTATCCTAATGCTGAGGAAATATTTATGCAACTTGTGTTTGATGATGAAAGTGGCAAAATTTTAGGTGCTTTTGCTGCAGGATATGAAGATGTGGCGAGAAAGATTGACGTTATTTCTACTGCTATTTTTAAGAATACAACAGTAGAAGAATTGGGTTTTATTGATTACTGCTATGCACCAGCTTATGGATCTGCAAAAGATAACGTCAATATTGCTGGATATGTTGCAGAAAATGTTAGAAAAGGTTTGCATAACTATATTACACCAGAAGAATTCATTAAGCATTACAATGGGACTAACCAACAGGTTATAGACGTTCGGTCAAAAGAGGAAATTGCTTCTGGAATGATAAAAGGAGCTAAACACATATATGTCGATGAAATAAGAAATCGTTTAAATGAGATAGATAGAAACAAGGATGTTTATATTTACTGTGGAATGGGTTACAGAGGATATATTGCTGCAAAAATTTTAAAATCATATGGTTATAATGTTTATAATATTGCCGGAGGGTATAAAGCATTGCAAAAGGTTTGTCAAATAAACCAAACTGATATTATGGGTTCATAATTATAATGTTAACTTTACGGCAATTAGAAATATTTATTACAGTAGCGCGTTTAGAAAATATAACAAAAGCTGCTGAAAAACTTGGCTTAACTCAGGCGGCTGTCAGCATGGCAATTAATGAAATAGAAAAGTTATTAAATGATAATTTATTTGACAGAGTTGGTAGGAGAGTTGTTCTTAATGAATATGGTCGAGTAATATTACCAAAAGCTATTGAATTAATGGGCAGATTTAGAGATTTTGAAAGTTATCTCTATAGTGATAATGATATTAAAGGACATCTTGTAATAGGGGCGACAAGAACGATTGGCACTTTTATTGTTCCAGGACTTATTAATCAATTTATAAAACAATATAATAATGTAAAATTTAAATTAGTTGTTGCAAATACGAAAACTATATGTGAATTAATTGATCAATATGAATTAGATATAGCTTTTATAGAAGGTATTTGTACTGCTGAATCAGTGGACAAGTTTTTTTGGATGAAAGATTTGATGTATATATTTTCTTCAAATAACAATCATCTTGCAAGTCAAGATGTTGTTACACCCGAAGATTGTGAAAATTCTGAATGGGTATTGCGGGAAAAGGATTCTGGAACAAGAGAAATATTTGAAAATGCAGTTTCAAATAAATTAAAGAGATTAAATGTTATAGCAGAAATTGGTAGTATTGGAGCAATAAAGGCATTAATGGTAAACAGTAATTTTTTAAGTTGTCTATCTTTTGAAGCAATAAAGAACGAAGTGAAAGAGGGGAAGTTTAAGATTTTAAATATACCATGGTTAAACATTGAACGAGATTTTAATATTTTATTTCATAAGGATAAACAGAAAACTAACTTATTAAAAAATTTTACTGACTTTATGATTAATGCGCAAGCAAATGATTTAATATAAAAGTTATAATTTATTTCTTTTATTGTGGAGGCAGTTATGAAAAAAGAGTTTTCAAACAGAAGGGATTTTTTACTTAAGAGCAGTTTACTATTTGGGGGTATCGTTGCAATATCAGTTGTGCCTCACTATAATTATGCTAACGAAAATAAAGAAGGGACTCAAAAATTAAGATGGCCCTATAAAATATTAGATCCTCTAGAGGCATCAAAATTTGGTTATGAAGGTTATTATAGGGGAGAATGTTGTTATGGTACTGTTTTTGGCATAATAAATGCGTTAAATAAGTTATTTCCAAAAGAATATTCAAATTTCCCTGTGGAGATGTTCTATTATGGAAGAGGAGGGGCTGCTGGTTGGGGTACATTATGTGGTGCTCTTAATGGAGCCAGTGCTATCATTACATTAATAGCAGGTAACAATTATTTACCATTAGTAAATGAATTAATAGGGTGGTATACCTTAGAACCATTTCCAAGTAAAGATCATGACAACTATGGCAAATTTAAGAATCAAGTTCAAAGTATTTCAAATTCTCCTTTATGTCATATTAGTGTTACTAAATGGTGCAAAGCAGCTAAAATTAAAGAAGGGAGCAAAGAGAGATCAGATAGATGCGCTAAGGTTACTGGTGATGTAGTTAAAAAAGCTGTTATGATATTAAATGATTGGCATCGAAATAGGTTTGTTCCCACATATAAAGTTGATAAGAGCTTTGCAGATTGCATTTCTTGTCATGTAGATAGAAATGGAGCTTTGAATAATAGTAAGGGCACAATGGATTGTGTTCAATGTCACGAAAGACATGAAATATAATAATATTTTATTAAAAGGAGGTAGTTATGAAAGATGCAAATGATGATGGTTTATTTTATGGTCTTATAGTAACATTTGTTGTAGCAGTCCTATCATTTTTAACCTGGTGGTTTTTGAAATCAACGGTAGTAAATTTTAGTGCTCTTTTATGGGCCTTTGTCTATTCAATTATTATTACCAATTTATTACCTCATCTATCAAGTGGCAAATATGTAAAAGGTATTAATTTTGCATCTTCTAAATTATTGCGATTTTCTATTGCCATTTTAGGCATTACTATAAGCGCAGCTGTATGGTTAAAGTTGGGAATAATTGGTATTATATGTACTTTGATCGTGATATTTTTTGCATTCTTTTTTGGTTTATATTTCTGTAGATATATATTGAAAATGGATTTACCTCTTTCTATTCTTATTGGTGTAGGAACGTGCAACTGTGGCGCAACTGCAATTGCTGCAACAGGTCCAGCAATAGAAGCAAAATCAGAAGAGATGGGTATGGCAGTTGCTACAATAACAATTTTCGGATTAATTGCTATGTTCCTTTATCCTATATTATTCCAGGGTCCATTATATGATTGGTTAAATAAAAATGTCCTTGCGTATGGAATGTGGGCAGGTATGGGAATCCATGAAACAGCACAGGTTATAGCAGCAGCAGATCAGGTAGAAGGATCTTTGAGCATTGCTATGATGGCAAAATCAATTAGAATATTTATGATTGGTCCAATGGTTTTATTCAGTGTAATTATGTTTAGATTGCTTAAAGTGAAAACGCTTGATAGCAAAAAAGTTAAAATGTCAATACCATGGTTTGCAGTATGGTTTATTATTTTAAGTTTTGTTGATGCATTTATTGAATCATCAAGTGTTGGCCATAGGTGGACAATATTGAATAATATTTATATAAAGCCTGTTATTACATTTTTATTAGCTTGGGCTTTTGCTGGTGTTGGTTTTAAAGTTAAATGGAATGATCTTGCAAAAGTTGGTCTTAAATCCTTTATAGGTGGGTTAGTTGCAGCTTTAGTTGTTGGGATACTTGCATTGTTGTTAACAAAATATGTATGGTTAAATTATATATAAATTATATTTATATATAAAAGTAAAAATAATTAATTGACATTATATATAAATTGTATACAATTTATATATAATTGTTGATTTACTAGGAGGTAAGTATGGGAAAGCATAAAACACCCCAGTTAGATGAACTAAAAAAAGGTAAATGGCCCAGTTTTGTAAGAGAGATTGAAAGGGCTGCAAGTAAAAGTGAAAGAACTGTTGATCTATTAGGTCAGTTAGAGAAATCCTATGAAGATGGAATAACATTGTGGAAGCATGGTGGTATGGTGGGGGTACGTGGTTACGGCAGCGGTGTTGTAGGTAGATTTTCTGATGTACCTGAAGAATTTCCTGGTGTACAAGAATATCATACAGCCAGAGTCCTTTCTGTTCCAGGTTTCTTTTATACAAGTGATACTTTAAGGAAACTTGCTGATATTTGTGATAAATATGCTGGAGGAATTTTTAATTTTCATGGGTCAACAGGCGACATTCAAATTTTGGGTTTTACTCAAGCTGAGGCAGAAGATCTTTTTCAAAGTCTTGCAAAAATTGGTTTTGATTTAGGTGGAAGTGGTTCAGCCTTACGTTCACCCAGTGCATGTGTTGGACAGGCTCGTTGTGAATGGGCATGTTATGACACTATGCATGCTTGCAGAGAGATTACAAATTACTTTTTAGATGAAGTTCATAGACCTCCATTTTATTATAAATTCAAAATAAAATTTTCAGGATGTCCAATAGATTGCACCTCGAGTGGTGCAAGATCTGACCTGTCAGTTATAGGAGTTTGGAAGGATAATATAAAAATAGACCAAGAAAAAATTGCAGAGTATGCTAACACGTTTGATATTATAAAATATGTTGTCAACAAATGCCCATCAAAATGTATTTCATTTAAAGAAGGTAAATTCACTATAAACGATAAATTTTGTGTAAAGTGTATGCACTGTATTGCAACAATGCCAAGAGCATTAAAGCCAGGAGATGTGAAAGGTGCTCAACTTAGATTAGGTGCTAAAGCACCGGTAGTTGATGGGCCAAGACTTGGATTTCTTTTATTACCCTTCTATGACATAAACAAGGATAAAGAAGATGGGTATTCATACTTTACTGATTTAGTACAAAGAATTTGGGATTTTTGGGATGAACATGGGAAAAATAGAGAGAGAATTGGTGAACTTGTTCAACGTTTTGGTATTGGAAATTTTATGGAAGAAATAGGAATTGAACCGCATCCGGCAGTTGTATCATATCCTAGAACTAATCCTTATATAAAATTTGATAATCAAATAGACAAGGAGGAATGAATGGGACAGGAAGATAAAAGAATTACAGATGTTGGTGTACCTAATTATGAAGATTATTTACCTCCCATAATTAAAGACAATTATGGTAAATGGCTTTACCATGAAGTGATAAAGCCTGGAGTGCTTTTGCATGTTGCTGAAAGTGGCGATAAATTATATTCAGTAAGAGTTGGTTCTCCCAGACTTTTAAGTACGGATACAATTAGGGATTTTGCTAATTTAGCGGAAAAGTATTGTGGTGGATTTTTAAGATTTACTACTAGAAATAATATCGAATTTTTATTAACAGATGAAAATAATATTGATTTATTGACAAAAGAAATAAATGAAATGGGTTTTCCTGTTGGTGGTATTGATAATACAATTGGTAATGTAATTCATACACAAGGATGGCTTCATTGTCATACATCAGCTAGTGATGCTAGTGGTGTTGTAAAAGCTATAATGGACGAATTGTATGATTATTTTGTAAATCCTCTTCTACCTGCAAAAATTAGAATGGCCTTTGCATGTTGTATTAACATGTGTGGATCTGTTGCTACAAGTGATATTGCACTAGTTGCAGTTCACAGAAAACTCCCTGAGATTAATGATGAAAAATTGAGAAATCTATGTGAAATTCCAACTGTTGTTGCATCATGTCCAGTGCATGCTATAAGAGTTGTAAAAAGAGATGATAAAACATCAGTAGAAATTGATAAAAAATTATGCTTTTATTGTGGTAATTGCTATACAGTGTGTCCTGCAATGCCTTTATCAGACAAAAATTATGATGGCTTAGCTATTTTTGTAGGTGGCAAAATATCTAATACTAGAACAAAACCAACCTTTGCTAAGTTAGCCGTGCCTTTCTTGCACAACAATCCCCCACGTTGGCCAGAAGTAGTTGATGCTGTTAAAACAATTGTTAAAGCATATAAAAATGGGGCACAAAAAGGTGAAAGAGTAGGAGAATGGATTGATAGAATAGGTTGGCCAAGATTTTTTGAAATTACTGGATTTGAATTTACAAAATATCATATTGATGATTTTAGGTTGTCCGAGGCCACACTTAATTATTCAAATCATAGCACATTATAGGAGGTTTTTAATGGATGAGGAATTAAAGACAAAGGTTAAAAATTATATAATAGATACTGTTAGGAAATATCATGGTAAAAAGAGATTTACACCATTGGAACTTGAGAAAAGGACAGCTGAAACATTTGCTAATGACAATATAAATAAAAGAGATGTAAAAGCAATTATTAGAGAAATAATTGACTCTGGAGATTTAATATACGGATTTGCAGCAGGTTCTTTTATAACAATTCCAGAAGATAGAGAAAAAAAATAATAAACAATTTAAATATGTAAAAATAAAAGGAGGTATTACATGGCATTCATTGAATTTAAAGGTCAAAAAATTGAAGTAGATGATGAAGGTTATATTCAGGATATGAGCAAATGGACTCCAGACTTAGCAGAATTTTTAGCAAAGCAAGACGGTATCGAGTTAACAGAAACGCACTGGGAATTAATCAATTGGATAAGAGAATATTTTAATGAGAACCAGGTATGTCCTGCAGTAAGGCTTGTTGCTAAGAAGACTGCAGATCTTTGCAGCCTTAGTAATGTTAAAGAAGGAAATAAAAAGATATATGAGCTTTTTCCAGATGGTCCTGCAAGAATGCTTGTGAAATATGCAGGTCTTTCGAAACCTACAGGGTGCGTCTAATCTATTAAGATGAAATCTGTAATTAGTACAAGTTTTATGAACAATAAAAGTAATATTTTGGATGAGTGGTATAAATGTATGGTCTCATCACTATATAATAATGATGAGACCAACTTCATTATGAATGAAAAAGATTCTTTTATAAATCCTTCCGGGTCTATTTTAAGAGATGCTTTAACAGATATTTTTGGATATCTATTTGAAGAAGAAGAAAAGGAACTTGATAAAATTAATGTGTCGCTAGAAAAATTTACAAAATTATTAGCATTAAAAGGAAATGATGCAGAGAAAGTATTGGGGCCACTTTTTTTGCTTAAGAGCAAAATTGTAGCAAATATAGAATCTTTTTATTTATCTGACAAAGGGTATAATGAAATATCGAAAATATTGAGTTGTTTTGATAGGGTTATTCTAAAAATCTTTGATTTCTATTTGAAGGCAAGAGAAAAAATATATGAAATTAGAGTTAACGAAGTTAAAAGACTAACCTTTTCGTTATTAAGAGCTAATAATCTTATAGAAAAAATTCCAGAATTTAATGTAGGTGGACTTAACTCTAATGAGCTTTAAGTTTAATATACTAACAAATATATTTTTTATATTAATTATTATTCTATTTCCTCTCTTTTCTGTAATTTTAAATTTAAATTATTTTATTGTTGTTATTATTCCATATGTATCGATTATAATGTTTATATGTGGCATTATATATAGAACGTTGAGCTGGGGGGAATCTGCAGTTCCATTTAGAATACCTTCCACTTGTGGACAACAAAAATCTTTAAGTTGGATAAAATATAATAGATTAGAAAGCCCCTTTACAAAAAGGGATGTATTTTGGCGTATGTTTTTAGAGATTTTGCTTTTTAGAAGCCTTTTCAGAAATAGTAGAATGCATTTTTATAAAGATAGACCAAAGGTTGCCTATTTTTCAAGTAAATGGCTGTGGCTGTTTGCTATTGCTTTCCATTATTCCTTTTTAATAGTATTAATTAGACATTTGAGATTCTTTACTGTGCCTGTTCCTTCTTTTACTCATTTTATAGAAAAAGTTGATGGCTTTTTTGAAGTGGGGATGCCTGTTATGTATTTAAGTGGGGTTATTTTACTTGTTTCAGTATTGATGCTTTTATTTAGAAGAATTATCATTGATAGATTGCGCTATATATCCTTACCAGCCGATTACTTCCCCTTATTTTTGATTTTAACAATTGCATCTACTGGTATTATTATGCGCTATTTTTATAGAATTGATGTGGTCTCTGTAAAAGAATTAACAATGGGACTTGTTACATTCAATCCAATTCTTCTAAAAGAGCCAATAAACATCTTATTTTATATACATTTGTTTTCAGTTTGTGTCCTTTTTGCCTACTTACCATATAGTAAAATGGTTCACCTTGTAGGTATTTTATTTTCACCAACAAGAAATTTACCTAATAATTCAAGGGCTATCAGACATATTAATCCATGGAACCCAATTGTTAAAGTGCATACTTATGAGGAATATGAGGAGGAATTTCGAGATAAAATGAAAAAAGTAGGACTACCATTGGAAAAGGAGAAATAATGGATAATAAATATTGTCCTGATAAAGAAACATTAATAAAAGAAATTAATTATAAGCCTGATAAAAGACCATGGTTTAAAACGAAACCAGCATTTAGACCAGGAACATATTGTTTTCCTGCTAGCCTCAAAAATATGAAAGTTCTTGATTTACCAAATCCTAGAGATTGGTCACCAATTGATGAAAATTGGAAATTGCCAGAAAATTGGAAAGAGATTTTCTTGAAGGCCTTTGAAGATAGATTAAAAAAATTTCGCTCCTTTAAACTTTTTATGGATATATGTGTGCGTTGTGGTGCATGTGCTGATAAGTGCCATTTTTTTATTGGTAGTGGAGATCCCAAGAATATGCCTGTACTTAGAGCTGAATTAATACGTTCGATTTACAGAAGATATTTTACAAAAGGAGGTAAGTTGTTAGGTTCACTTGCAGGCGCAAGGGAATTAACTGATGACGTCATTAAGGAATTGTTTTATTATGCCTTTCAATGTACTGAATGCAGACGCTGTTCAGTTTTTTGTCCCTATGGTATTGATACAGCTGAAATTACTATTATAGTAAGAGAACTTTTAGTGGAATTAGGTTGCCATGTTAATTGGACTGTTGAACCAGCCGCAAATTGCTATAGAGTTGGGAATCACTTAGGTATTCCACCAAACACCATTAAAGACACCTTTGATTTTTTAGCAGATGATATTGAAGATGTAACAGGTGTAAGAGTTGAAATACCAATAAATGTTAAAGGGGCAGATGTACTTTTTGTAGCTCCAAGTGGAGACTATTTTGCAACTGAAGGTACATATACTTGTGAAGGATATCTATTATTGTTCGAATATTTAAAAAGAAAATATGGGTTTAGTTATACGTGGAGTACTTATGCCTCAGAAGGAGGCAATTTTGGACTTTTTATTAATAATGAAACAATGAAGAGGCTAAATGCAAAAATATATGCAGAAGCTAAAAGATTAGGAGTTAAGTGGATAATAGGTGGTGAATGCGGGCACATGTGGAGAGTGATTCATCAGTACATGGACACCATGAATGGTCCAGCTGATTTTCTTGAAGAGCCAATTAGCCCTATTACTGGTACAAAATTTGTAAATGCAACACAAACAAAAATGGTTCATATTTGTGAATTTACAGCAGATTTAATATACAACAATAAATTAATGTTAGATCCTTCAAGAAATGACCATTTAAAAGTTAC
>DHGE01000143.1:2707-14060 GCA_002402635.1 Deferribacterales bacterium UBA4806 | reverse complement strand
AATGTTTGCAATAATTTTTATGAGATGCCAGAAAATACTATTAAAGAACAAACATTTTGTTGTGCAGGTGGTTCTGGTGTTGGTACTGATGAGTTTATGGAGATGAGAATGCGGGGGGGGCTCCCAAGAGCTAATGCAGTAGATTATGTACACAGAAAACATGGTGTAAATAGACTTGCCTGCATATGTGCCATAGATAGGGCAACCTTAACATCACTGATGGAATACTGGCTACCAGATGTTGATGTTGGTGGTGTTCACGAGCTTGTAGGGAATGCTCTTGTTTTTGATGGAGAAAGTGAAAGGGAAGTTGATTTGAGAGGCAATAATTTAAAAAATACTATAAAAGTTTCTGAGCAAAAAGATGTATGACAAAGGTAAAATTATTGCTGGCTTGATAATAGGCATGTTGATTATAATGTTACCCTTTTGGCTTAATATTGGAAAGACTCGTAAGCTACCAGATCCTAAATTATCAGAAAAAGCAAAATTGGCTGAAAAATGTATATTGCCAACAGATGAAATGAGAAGCGCACACCAGGTATTATTAGTTGAATGGAGGGATTTGGCAGTTAGAGATGGAGAAAGACTTTATTACTCTGAATATAATCAAAAAAAATATGAGATCTCTTTAGAGAATACTTGCATGGATTGCCATTCAAATAAGAAAGAATTCTGTGATGAATGCCATAATTTTGCAGGTGTAACAGGTGGGAGTTCACCTACCTGCTGGAATTGCCATAATGAGCCAAAGGAGTAGTTTATGGATAAAATAGATAGAAGATTGTTTTTAAAAATTGCATCTCTATCTATTTTAGGGGTAACTGCAGGAAGTTTATTAGAAGTAGTAAATCCAAAAGATTTTAAAGATAATAGTATAGAGCCATTAACAAAACTAAAGGCAAAAAGATGGGCAATGGCAATTGATTTAACTGCTATTAATGAGGCTATCATCAATAATTGTATAAATAAATGTCATGTTACCCATAATGTGCCAAACTTAAGGGATAAACAACATGAAGTTAAATGGATTTGGCAGGAAAAATACAGTGCAGTGTTTAATGAAGGTGATAACGATTTTAACTTAACAACATTGTATAAGAATAAGAATATACCAGTTCTGTGTAATCAGTGTGATAATCCACCTTGCGTCAGGGTCTGTCCTACGAAGGCAACTTTTAGTAGAGATGATGGTATTGTTGTTATGGATATGCATAGATGTATTGGGTGTCGATTCTGTATGGCAGCCTGTCCATATGGTTCTAGGAGTTTTAACTGGACAGATCCCAGGCCGTATATAGATAAAATAAATGAAGAGTATCCAACTAGAGAAAAAGGTGTTGTAGAAAAATGTGATTTTTGTATGGAAAGACTTGATAGAGGGGAATTACCCATATGTGTTGAAGAATCAAAGAATACTATTATTTTTGGAGACATTGGGAATAAAAATAGTGAAATATATAACATATTATCAAGAAGAACTTTTTTAAGACGCAAAGAACATCTGGGTACGCGTCCTCAAATCTTTTACTTAATATGAGGGTTTAATATGTTTGAAAAAGCTTTGGTGGGTAATAAAAAATACTTTACCTTAATTGCCATATTGTTGACGATTATTTTAATTTCATTTTTCGTTTATATTTATCAATTAAAAAATGGATTGATAATTACAGGAATGGGCAGAGATGTTTCTTGGGGATTATATATCTCTCAATTTACTTATCTTGTTGGAGTTGCTGCAGCGGCTTTGATGGTTGTATTGCCCTGTTATTTGCATAATTATAAGCAATTTGCAAGGATCACTGTTCTCGGTGAATTTATGGCTGTTTCTGCAGTTATTATGTGTATGCTTTTTATATTTATTGATTTAGGCAGACCTGATAGAGTATTAAATGTTTTATTACATCCCACACCTAATTCTGTTATGTTTTGGGATATGGTGGTATTAAGTGTATATTTGTTATTAAACATAGTTACGGGCTGGATGGTTTTGCAATATGAAAGAAATGAAGTAAAACCTCCATTATGGGTTAGAACGCTAATATATATAGCAATACCTTGGGCACCATTGATACATACTGTTACAGCCTTTTTGTATGCAGGCCTACCTGGTAGAGGATACTGGTTGACAGCTATCATGGCGCCTCGCTTTTTAGCTTCAGCTTTTTGTGCTGGACCTGCGCTACTTATTTTGTTGGCATTTATAATAAAAAGGACTAGTAAGTTTGATGTGGGCAATGACTCTATACAGATGCTTGCAAAGATAGCTACTTATGCACTCATTGCAAATGTCTTTTTTCTCTTTTGTGAATTATTTACTGTTTTATATAGTCAAATTCCTGAGCATTTAGATCACTTTAAATTTCTAATTATTGGTTTAGAAGGACAATTTCAATATGTACCACTTACATGGGTATCAATAATCTTTATGCTGGTTGCAATAATTTTATTAATTGTTCCTAAATATAGAAAAACTAAAGTTTTGCTTATTACAGCTTGTTTTTTAACTTTAGTTGGCACATGGATTGATAAAGGATTGTTGCTTATGGTCGGTGGGTTTGTTCCAAATCCATTTGGTGAAATTATTATTTATTGGCCTACATTTTTTGAGTCTATAATAACTATGGGAGTTTGGTCTTTCGGGGTTTTAATATTAGTTATACTCTATAAAATTGCAATAGCAGTGAGGTGTGAAATTGAACTATAATGTCGTGTTCCATATTGATAGAGATGACATTTTGCCTTTGAAAATTAGCCTTGGTAACATTAAAAATCTATTCAAAGAAATAGAAAATGGCCAGGCTATAATACTTGCTAATTTTAAAGCACCTTCGTTGTTTTTGAAGAGTAGTATTGATAATGAAATTTATGAATTATTGAAAGGCCTAAAAAATGAAAATGTAAAAATTTATATATGTGAAAATTCATTGAAAATGCTAAATATTTCAAAAAATGAATTAATAGAAGAATGTGATTTTGTAAAGGCAGGCATTAAAACATTAATTGAATTACAAAATGAAGGTTTCGCATATATAAAGCCATGAAATAATGAGTATTGAGGTAAAAAATGTTTCATATTAATTTTATTAGTTTTATATATGTTGTAATAAGTTATATAACTTTTGTTGTATTTGTTTGTGGTGTAATTTATAAGTTTTTAATCTATATGAAAACGCCGCAATTTGTTAATATTGTTTTGACACCATCGCCTACTAGTAGAAAAGGTGTTTATTGTAGAATGCTCTCTAATATTATTTTTTTACGCACCTTATTTAAAAGCGATAAATTTTTATGGCTAATTAGCTATTTATTTCATTTATCTTTTTTAGCTATATTGCTTCAGCATTTTTTAAGACATATAACTTTTGACTTTAATAGTGCTGGAGGTAATCTTTCTTATTTCTATAATATTCTGCTTCCTATTGGTTTTATTATTGGCTTAGTGGTTTTCGTTACTTTATTATTTTTACTTTTCAGGAGATTCTTTATTGAAAGGGTGAAATATATAAGTCTTTTTCAGGATCATTTTATATTAATCTTATTGCTTTCTATTGCTTTATCAGGTTTATCTCAAGTTGTTTTTCAGCCAGTAGGAGAATTGAACAAAATTATGCCAGAATTGGACCATTATTTTAATAACTTAATAACTTTAAAAACCAGTAATATACCCTTAAATCCTTATTTTTTACTTCATTATACATTAATACTTGTTCTTCTTAACTACTTACCTTTTTCAAAGCTTATTCATTTTATTGGTGTAATCTTTGCACCAACGCTCAATAGGGAAGATAATTTTAGTTTGGAAAATAAATTAGGCATGCAAGATAAATATCCAACATTATAAAAAAAGAGGTTGAAATGACTGAAAGGTATAGGATACCAATACTAAGAGATAAACTAAAGGTATCTTCTATTTTACCTGGTATTGTTGGAGATTTGAGACCCTTCAGTGCCCCTGAAAAAAACATGATTCCATTAGGTTTCCCAAAAAAGCTAGAAGAAGGCTGGCAACAAAAGGCTTTTGGAATATTTAAAAAAATACTTGATAACAATAAGGCCTTAAAGGTTTTTATGGATATATGTGTTCGATGTGGAGCATGTTCAGATAAATGTCAATTTTTTCTTGGTTCTGGGGATATCTACAATACTCCGGTGGGAAGAGCTGAATTATTAAGAAAAGTATATCGATATTATTTTACAAATTTAAAGGGGGAGCCATTTAGTGAAAATTTATTAAAAAAATGGATGAGTTATTTTTACCAATGCAGTGAATGTAGGAGGTGTGCTTATTTTTGCCCATATGGTATTGATACTGCTGAAATTACGATGGCAGCAAGAAAAATTATGCATGAAATTGGTTTAGGAGTAAAATATATCACTGATTCAATTAATAAAGTTTTAACTATTGGCAATAATATAGGACTTACCACCAAAGCTTTAAAATCGACAATAAATGATCTGGAAGAGGAATTAAAGGAAGACACTGGTAAAGATATAAAAATACCATTAGATGAAGTAGGTGCTGAAGTTCTTCTTGTGCCACCATCAGCAGATTTTTTTGCAATGCCCCATATGGAGTCATTAATTGGATATGCTAAAGTATTCTATAAATCAGGCATTTCATATACTGTATCTTCTTATGCATCTGAAGGAGCAAATTTCGCAATGTTTATTGGTGATTATGAGTTAACGAAGGCACTCAATAAGCGTATTTGGGATGAAGCCAAAAGATTAAAGGTAAAAAGGGTTGTTATTGGAGAATGTGGACATGCATGGAGAGCTGCTTATTGTTACAGTAATGCTATGAATGGACCATTTAATTTTTTAGACAATCATTTTCAACAACCCCAACATATTTGTGAGTTTACTTTAGATATCATGAACAAAGGTTTGATAAAATTAGATAAAAGTGCAAATGATGATAAAATAATAACCTATCATGATTCATGTAATCCGGCTAGAGCAACGAAAATGGGAAATGTTGTTGGTGGACAATTTGAAATTCCAAGACAATTATTGAGTAAAGTTGCAAATAAGATTGTAGAAATGGATGCAGCGGCAAACAGAGAAAGGACTTTTTGTTGTGGAGCAGGGGCAGGCCTTTTAGCTGATGAAATAATGCAGGTAAGAATTAATGGTGCCTATCCAAAAGTTAATGCAATAAATAATGTGATGAAAAGCCACAGAGTTAATACTGTTGCGATGATTTGTGCAATATGTAAGACTCAATTCAATACAATTCTGCCATACTACGGCTTAGATAGAGATATGGTTGTTGGCATTCATCAATTAATTTCAAATGCTATAGTCCTATAAATTAAATATGAAGGGATTATATATTTCTGCTATAAAGAAAAGTTCTGGAAAGTCTACTATATCTGTAGCAATTGCAAGAATATTAGCGAATCTACAATATAAAGTTATTACATTTAAAAAGGGCCCCGACTATATTGATCCAATGTGGCTAGCAAAGGCATGTATAAATGAGTGCTATAACCTCGATTTTTTTTATCATAAAAATTTTCTTGAAGATTTTTTTTATATGAAAGCTAATAGTGCAGATTTTGCTATAGTTGAAGGTAACCATGGTCTTTTTGATGATATGGGTATTAGGGGAAGAAAAAGTAATGCAGAATTAGCAAAAAGATTAAAATTACCTGTTTTATTAGTAATAGACGTGAGTGAATTTGGTAGGACAATTGTGCCCATAATTTTAGGTATTAAGTCTTTTGATAAAAATTTAACAATAAAGGGTCTCATTTTAAATAAAATACAGAATCAAAGACACGAGATGAAATTACTTAAATTAATTAAGGCTTATATCAATATTCCAGTGTATGGATTAATCCCTGAAAATAACTCTATTAAGATAGAGCAGAGGCACCTTGGTATAAGTTCATGTATGAGTGAATGTGAAATGGAAGAAAAAATTAACAACGTTGCTATTGCAATTGAACCTTATATTGATATTAAAGGTATAATTGATAAAGCGTTTTTAACTATTAATAAAAAATCATACAAACCAATTAGTAGTGAGAGAAGAAAAATTGTTAAAAAGGCTCCAGAAAATTTGACAGTTGGTATTTTTTTTGATAGGGCTTTCAATTTTTATTATAGTAACAATATAGATTTGATTAAAAAATATAGTAAAAAAATTATTTATGTATCCCCTCTATCAAATGAGAAATTACCTGATGTGGATTTTTTATATATTGGAGGTGGTTTTCCAGAGCTTTTTGCTGAAGCTCTAGAGAAAAATTATATTTTTAAGGAAGATCTGCTTAAAAAAATAGAGAATGGAGTTCCTGTATATGCAGAGTGTGGAGGACTAATTTACTTGGTACATGAATTAATTTATAAAGGTAAAAGTTATAAAATGTTGGGTGCTTTACATGCAAAGGCAAAATTTCAAGAAAAGCCTGTTGCCCATGGCTACACTATTCTAAGGAGGAGTAATAAACTATCAAGAAAGTTGCCAGAATTTCCTACTTATTTGAAAGGACATGAATTTCACCATTTTTATTTAGACGAATTGGCACATTATGAATTTGCATATAAAGTATTGAGAGGCAAAGGGATAAAAGATGGTTTTGATGGAATAATATATAAAAATATATTAGCAACTTTTAGTCATATTTATGATAGTGAAGAAAATAGTCTTTTTATTTCTTTTTTTAGCCGTTAATTTTTAAATAAAACCGTTCACATCTTTAAATTTGACTTGCATTATTAATTTATTTATTCTCTTAGAAAACTTGAGAGGGGTATTATATGTTGAAGTGCTTAAAAATAGTTTCTTTCTTTGTATTAATATTATTAGCAAATCAGTCTTATGCACAGGTTTCATTAAGTGGAGGAAACCTTGGCTACACTTCTTTTATGGATGGTTTTGGTTTTCCTGGCTTTATATCAGACCAATATTTATATTATTATAATGCCGATGATTTTACAGATGCCTATGAAAATAAAAAACCTGGTAAAAATAAAATGCACAATTTATTATTATTAACAAGTTTTAAATATGTTGCAAAAAATCCAAAAATATTAGGAGCTTGGCCTGGTTTTGATGTAGAACTTCCCATTTTATTAGATTTAAAGGTAGCCAATGATAGGTTTAACCAGGGCGAAACTGATATTGGGGATCTTTTTATAGGTGGATTCCTACAGTGGCCACAGATGAAACTTTTTAATAAAATTCCAATATGGCAAAGAGCAGAGATTTTAGTGAAATTTCCTACGGGGCATTATAATAGTGATAATTATGTAAATGCAGGCAGTAATGTTTTTGCAATAAATCCATATTATGCTTTTACAGCTTTTGTTACTAAGAAAATAGAAGTTTCAATGCGTCTCTTTTATTTATGGAACAGTAAAAATGATGACCCAGCTAAGATTCCTTCTCCTGAATGGGATCCAAAAAGTGGCACTGCACCAAAGTTTGCTGATAGTACGCAGCAAGGTCAAGCTGTTTGGGCCAATTTTGCATCATCCTACGGCATAACCGATAACTTCAGACTTGGGATAAATGGCTATTATCTTGAGCAGATATCAAACCATAAAATAGATGGTCATGATATACCTAATTCGAGGGAAAGGGTGCTAGCAGTGGGCCCTGGGGCTATGTATATTTCAAAAAATAAAAAAGAGTTAGTCTGGGTGAATTTCTATGATGAGGTTTTAACAAAAAATAGGTCACAAGGGGTTGCTGGAATTGTTCGCTGGTTACATGTATTTTAGTCATTAATATTTTTAATAATAAATAAATATAGTTCAGGAGAATGTGATGGATGTTTATGATTTAATTTCAACTTTAGAGGAAAGATATGGTAATAGAACAGCAATAATTGATAATGGTAAAGAAATTGATTGCAGAAGTGTTAAAATTAATTCCTACACACTGGCAAATGCTTTATATAAATTGGGCTTGAAAAAGGGTGATAAAATCGCCATTTATTTAACTAATAGGGTGGAGTATGTATATATTTATTTTGCATGTTATCTAACAGGTATTATTGTAGTGCCAATAGACTTCTATTTAAGTGATACAGAAATAATAAATATTATAAATCACTGTAAAATTAAATACATTTTTACTGAGGAAAGTCCTCGTTGTAATATATCTAAAGTAGTTAATAGTTGTGATTCTTTAAAGGGAGTAATATCTGTAGATGACAAACCACAAAATATATCCTTTAATAAGCTAATTGAAGAAAAAATAGAGAATTTTAAAAAAGTGGAAATTGATCCAGATGATTACTCATCAATTTTTTATACATCA
Source organism: Deferribacterales bacterium UBA4806 (assembly GCA_002402635.1). Taxonomy (GTDB): domain Bacteria; phylum Chrysiogenota; class Deferribacteres; order Deferribacterales; family UBA228; genus UBA228. The sequence continues at coordinate 5,782 of DHGE01000143.1, read as the reverse complement.
GGGAGTACTGGTAAGCCTAAGGGTGTGCTTTGGAATTATAGGCACATCCATATAGGTGCAGATGCGCTTGAATATTTCCTTAATGGATACCTTTTAGATCAGAGGGCTATTGCGAGCATACCACTTTCACATTCAGGTGGAATTTTGTTTCCAATGGGCATGTTAAAGCTAGGTTTATCTATAGTTCTGCAAAGAAAGTTTAATCCTATTGAGTTTTTGAGATTAATAGATAAGTGGAAAATTAATTCTTTCTGGATTGTTCCACCTATGTGGTACGCTTTATTGTACCTTAAAGACATTGCACAATTTAATCTGTCTAGTGTTAAGTTATCAGTTGTTTTTGGTGCTCCAAGCGATCCAGATTTAATAAGAAGATCGAATAAATATTTCCAAAACGCTGAAATTTGGACTGGGTGGGGGATGACAGAGGTTATTCCACCCACAACAGTTTGTAAATTAGGTGAACCTGGCAAGGTGGGAAAACCATATCCCTGGGTTACCTTAAAAATTGCTGATGAAAATGGCTTAGAGAAAAAGGCAGGTGAAATAGGCGAATTATGTGCTAAGGGAGAAGGTGTATTTTTAGGTTATTATAATGAGCCAGAACTAACAGCTGAACTATTTAAAGATGGTTGGTTTAAGACAGGGGATTTAGCCTATGTCGACAAGCAGGGGTATTACTATCTTGTTGGAAGGTCAAAGGATATGCTTAAGGTTGGTGGAGAAATTGTATGGTGCGCTGAAGTGGAACTTACGTTAATGAAGCATCCATGTGTAAAAGAAGCATCAATAATTGGTATTCATGATAAACTACGTGGAGAAGTTCCTGTAGCATATATTATTCTAAAAGAAGGGATAGTGCTCCCTGAAAAATACATTATTGAATATGCTTCGGAACACCTTGCTAAATTTAAAATCCCGAAAAAAGTTATATATGTTAAAGAGTTACCAAAAACAGGAGTTGGGAAAATTGACAAGGCAAAATTAAAGGAACTTTATGCTGAAATTGCATAGTTGCTATTAATAATATTAGGATATACTTTAAGTAATTTTATTTACAATATTTTTCTATTTATAAATATAGCATCTATCTTACTTGACAGTTAATTTTAAAAGAAATATAACGACAATATGGAAGATATAGTCGAAAAATTAAAGAATAGAATAATCAAGGATGCAATATTAATTAAACCTAATATAATAAATGTGTCAACTTTCCTTAACCATCAGGTAGATGTTAAATTTATGTATGAATTAGCAGATATATTTATTAAACAATTTAGTAATAAAAAAATTGATAAAGTTGTAACAATTGAAGCAAGTGGCATCATTCCAGCAGGGCTTGTTGCATTGAAGTTAGGAGTACCTCTAATTTACGCTAAAAAGAAAATCCCTTCAACATTGGGAAGTGATGTTTATCAAAGAGTTGTTTATTCAATGACAAGAGGGGAAAATGTAATGATAACAGTATCAAAAAGGTTTCTTAATAATGGTGATAATGTTTTAATAATTGATGATTTCCTAGCTAAGGGTGGCACTGCAAAGGGTTTACTAGCTATTCTTAAAGAAGCAGACGTTAATATAGCAGGTTATGGCGTGATAATAGAGAAAACCTTTGAAAAAGGTAGAGATGCTATAGAATCTAAAAACATTGAATTTTATTCTATTGTAAAAATCAAAAGTATAGAAAATGGTATAGTTTTTGGATGAATTAAACATTAAGTCTTTTTTGACCATCTTGTAGCTATGAATGAACCTGATATATTGTGCACAATGGAATAAATAGCACCAGGCAAAGCACTTAATGGATTGAAATGTAGTATAGCAAGTGCCGATGCAAGCGCTGAATTTTGTAAACCGACTTCCAATGATATAGTTTTACATTGTTTATTATCAAGTCTAAGTATTTTTGATAAATAATATCCTAAAAATAATCCAGCAATGTTATGAATTATTACAACAAAAATAAGTAGAAAGGCACTTTTTGTGAATGCACTGGCATTTGAAGATACAACAGCAATAATGATAACTGTAATTGAGATTATGGAAACCGTGGGTAATGCTGGATAAATATAATTTAGCTTTTCTTTTATTAATAGATTTAAAATAACACCTAATATTACAGGAATTAATACAATTTGAGATATAGAAATAAAGATATTTAAAATATCAATTTTGATCCATGAATGAGCCAGAAAGAAAATTAAGAGAGGTGTAACAATTGGTGATATTAAAGTAGATATAGTTGTAAGCCCAACTGAAAGTGCAAGATCTCCCTTGGCTATATATGTCATTACATTAGAAGCTGTGCCACCTGGAGCACATCCCAACAATATTACTCCAGTTGCGATTTCTGGATTTAATGAAAAAATTAAAATTAATGATACAGCTAGAGCAGGCATTATTGTGTATTGTAGTAAAATACCTATAATTAATGCTTTAGGGAATTTAAAAACTTTTACAAAATCATTTGGTCTTATAGTTAATCCCATTGCAAACATTATAATTGCTAATAATATTTTGACAGCAGGTAATAATATTGATAAACTCTTAAAGCAGAGAGCAGATATTGTTGCAAGAATTACAAGTACTGTGAAATTTTTTGAAAAAAAAAGTGAAGTTCTGTTAAGTATGCCCATTTCTTATAGATATCTTTATAATATAGATTTGTCAATTTATGAAATAAAAACGTAGGAGGTTAATATGAATTTCTTTCAGGATTTTGCAGATATAACATTTTTAAAAGATTTAATCGATAATTTGCCTATTCCTATGTCAATAATTGGAGACAATGGTAAAAGAGTCTATGTTAATAACATGTTTGCTGAATTTTATGGACGTAATAAAAGTGAGATAATTGATTTAGAGTTTGAAAAATTATACGTAAAAAGGGATATTAACAGATGCAGAGATTTGATAAAAACTTGCTTTGAAGTGGGTCGTTCAAAGAGTGAATTGACAGCAATAAGAGGTGATGGTGTTGAAGTACCAATAATAGCTAATTTAAAATTAGTCAAAGGTGAAAATAAAAATTATATTCTTTTTACAGCAACAGATATAACTGAAACTAAGCAA
>DHGE01000143.1:0-2662 GCA_002402635.1 Deferribacterales bacterium UBA4806 | reverse complement strand
AGTACTGAAGAAATTATTAATTTAAAAGCCGAAGAGATGTATGATAAGAAAGATTTAGATAAAATTAAAATTGCTATTGATAGAGCAAAAAAAGGAGAAATTTTTAGTTTTGAAACATATGCATACAGGGGAGATAACTATAAGTTCCCTGTTTTATTAAATTTTTCTCCTGTGAAAGATAAAAATGGACAGATTTGCAATATTATAATAACAGCAACAGATATAACTGAAATAAAGGAAAGAGAAGAAGAATACACTAGGGTAACTGAAGATGCGACAAAAGCAATGGAATTTATAGCAAGTGGCGATTATGAAATTAAGATAAACACAGATTATAAACAGGAAGATTTAAAACTCCTAACAGAAACATTAAACCTGGTAATGGAATATTTAAGAAAGAGTGATGAAGAATTAAAAGGACTTATAAAAGAATTGGCTACACCTGCTATTGAGGTTGCAAGAAGTGTTATTGTAATGCCTTTAGTTGGAAAACTAACAAGCGACAGAGCGCTCGATGCTATGGAAAATATATTAAATAAAATTGAAGAGACAAAATCACATGTTGGGATTATTGATATAACAGGTGTGCCTTCAATTGACTCTGCTGTTGCCGACAATCTGATGAAGACCATGGAGTCTGTAAAGTTAATTGGAGCAGTTCCTATTTTATCAGGGGTATCAGCTAAAACTGCTGCTAATTTAGTAAGAATAGGAGTGAAGTTTGATTTTATAACAAAGGGTAGTCTGTCAGAAGCTTTAGAATATGCATTAAATATGATCAAATAGTAAAAATAATGAATAAAATAGATAAAACCTTTGTGATTAAGAATAACTCAGATATAGTTAAAATAACTATATTTTTAAAAGAAATTTTAGGAAATTATCCATCAAATATAAGAGAATCTGTTGATATTGCATCTTCTGAGTTGACAACTAATATTTTAAAACACTCGACTACTGGTGAATTAAAACTTTCTATCGATGATGAGAAACTTATATTGAAGGCATGTAATACAGGCAAATTGTCTGTGCTTGATTTCATGGATGGAAGAACTAATAAAAATACGCTTGGTATTGGTTTAGGTGTTGCGGGGCGAAGTGCTGATGAATTTTATTATAAATTAAGCCCAGTTGAAATAACATGGATTAAATATTTAACTATAAAGAATGACAATAAATTTGATATTGTTACAAAGGTGGAACCATTAGTTTTTGGTGGCTGTGGTGATAGAATTATAAAAATTGAATTACCATCTTTTGTCTTTATAGCACTCTTTGATGTTGCAGGTCACGGTCGTATTGCTGATGAAAAGGCTAAAGTATTAACTAAATTTATAAATAATCATTATTACCTGGAATTGAATGATATTATGGAGTGTTTTGTTGAATATGCAAAAGATATGGATAGAAGAGTGGTAATAGAATTTTTGAAATTATGGAAAACAAAAGATCAAATGGAATTTTGTGGAATTGGAGATGTATCGTGTAAAATATTTTATAATACAAAGAATATTAATAGACATTATCTCTTTAGAGATGACCATGAAACTTTAGTAATGAAGAGTGGTGTTTTAGGAGGAGTTAAACAATATTGGATGAAGGATTTTAATGTAATAAAAAGAGAGATACCTAAAAGTGCATTTATCATTATGTTTAGTGATGGTATCTCTTCATCAATTAAAATTGATAGTGAGCATTTTAATAAAAATTCTCAAGAAATAATTGATCAAATATTTAATAAATATAAAAGAGAAGATGATAGGGCTCTTGTTGTAATTAAATGCAAGTAAAAAAAATCAATATTAAATTTTGAAGGAAATAAATTTAAATAAAATTCAGTTTTATTGTTATTGACTTGATTAGCAAGCAATCTTATAATTTTTAATTATTTCGTTAGGGGGTTTATAATGAATCATTCTGGTTTATTCTTTGCAGAGTTTCTAGGAACAATGGTGCTTATATTATTAGGTGATGGTGTCGTAGCAAATGTATTGCTCAATAAGAGTAAAGGGCAGAATGGAGGTTGGATAGTTATTACCGCTGGATGGGGTTTTGCAGTTATGGTAGCTGTTTATTTAACAGGGTTTATTAGTGGAGGTCATGTTAATCCCGCTGTAACTATATCTTTTGCAGTTGCAGGATTAATTGATGTTAGTCTTTTACCCACTTATATCATCGCTCAATTACTTGGTGGCTTTTGTGGTGGTGTCTTAGTATATTTAGCATATATGGATCACTTTAAAGAAACTAATGACGAAGTGGCAATCTTATCAATTTTTTCAACAGTGCCACAAATCAGATGCTTAGTAAAAAATATGATTACCGAAATTATTGGTACTGCAGTATTACTCATTGGTGTTTTAGGGGTAACAAATGAAAATAACCACATTGGTTCCTTAGGAGCATTGATTATTGGTTTACTTGTTTTTTCTATCGGTTTGAGTTTAGGGGGGCCAACTGGATACGCAATTAACCCCGCAAGAGATTTAGGACCTAGGTTAGCTCACTATTTTTTACCAATTCCAAATAAAGGAGGATCTGATTTTAAATATGGTTTAATTGTTCCAATAATTGGACCCATTATAGGCGGTATCATTGGTACGTTTATTTATTTATTGTTAATAAAAATTTCACTATAGGAGGTTTTAATGTTTAAGAAGGA
>DHGE01000002.1:2488-5681 GCA_002402635.1 Deferribacterales bacterium UBA4806 | reverse complement strand
TCTATTAATAAGCAAGTTATAACTTGCATCATCATTTATTAAGCCCAGTGCATTAACAGCAATGCGTCTTTTTCTTTCATCACTACTTTCCAGCAATTTTCCAATAATGAAGGCATCCTTTTCAGATGACATTAAAGAAATAGAAATTGCAGCTGCTTCAACAATATCTACATATTCACTTTCTAGCAATTCGTATAGGAAATCTTTTGATTCCATATCATTAAGCCAACCTACTACCAATACTGCTGCCCTTACCACAGGTACAACATCATCCTTCAAAGCATTCCTAATTCCTTTTAAAGCTGAATGATCTTGTGCTTTTCCTGCAGTAATAATAGCATATTCTTTAAGAATTGGATCGTCTGAATTAATTGCACTATGAATTCTATCTTTAACTTCATCGGTATAATGATGAGATAAATAATCAGTCATGAAATCTGCTCTTTCGGGATCTAAAAATAAACTAATTAATTCATCGGGACTATATGATGAATAATCTTCTTCAATTTTAAATAGACTCATAAGATCAGCTATTTCTAATAATTGTAAAACACCATCCGAAACATTTGCTAAGATCAAATCTATTTTTTTTTCGGTGCAGTATTTTTTTAAAGATATAAGATCAGCTAAATTTTTACTGTACATATACATTACATTTCTAAGATCTAATTTCAGTGATTTTATATTTCCTTTGTTTTTAATGTGAGCCAATAGATTCTTTAAATCTTCATCATTGATATTTCTTTGTAAAATAATCTTTAAATGTCCATCTTTACTGTTTTTATTTGTATTCATAAACTACTCCAAAACTTCGTCTATTTTATCTATTATTTTAAAGACATTATCTAAATATGTAAAAGAAAATAACTCCCTTATTTCTTTGCTCATTTCAGAAAGAAATAATTCTTTATGCTCGTTACTTAAAAATTTATGCAGATCGATAAGCTCCCTTATACCAGAGCTATTTATATATATAATATCTCTGAAAGAAATTATGAATTTTTTTATATCCCTTTTCTGTAAAGATTCTTTTATACTGTCCTTTAGTTTCAAACCAGCTTGAGCATTAAATTCTCCTTTGATATAAATCACGCTTGTTGTCCCTCTGTCTTCTACTTTTATCATAAAAATCTCCTAAAATATTTTATTCCAAACACAAACATTAATAATAAAATATTACACCATTATCTAGATATCTCCATTAGCTATAGAGTATCAGTATTTTTGTAACGAATATATAAAACAATAATACCAAAATAATTTTTCCTTTCTCCATCATCTCTATCATTCTAAGACACCTTTTTTATTATTAACATAGTGAGGTCATCAGAGTATGGCCTGCCCTCTGAAAATTCTTTTAGATCATCTAAAATACTTTCTACCATTTTTTCTGGATCTTCCTCATTGAAGAGTATTAACTTTCCAATTAATCTATCAATACCATANNCCTTTATGCAATTCCATATTTCTTTCTTCGAATGTAACTTTTTCAAAAGCACCTAGAAATAACCCTTTAGCCTTTAACTGATGAACTATCATTTTTGATTTATCAAAGAATAAAACAGGATGATGCCCAGCGCTTGCATAATTACATAAACCAGTTTTCATGTTAACAACAATATAGAACATTGTAACAAAATCATTTGTATATATATTGTCACTTAAAATCTCATTGATCATATTTAACACTTCTGCTGAAGAAATTATATCTATTGTATACGAATGAACCAATGCTCTTGTAATTGCCATAATAACAGCAGCTGGAATCCCGTGGCCAGATACATCAGCAACTAAAAAACCATAAAAATCATTGCTCATTTTAATATAATCATAATAATCTCCACCTACATCTTCTGTTGGTATATAAGTAGCACCAAAATTAAAATTTTCAACTTCCGGAAGTTTTGCTGGAAGTAATGAATTTTGAATCAATCTTACCTGCTTAATTTCATCTTCTATTAATTGTTGAGCCGCCTGTAGTTTACTGTTCAATTGCAAAAGATCTTGGTTTAACAAAGCCATTTGATGCTGCTTCACATTTAATTCTTCTTGTTTTGCTTTTATTTCATTGGCAAGTTTAATAAATCTTGTTGTGTCCATTACTGTTTCTACCAAATAATTATCAAACTCACTGAAAAAAACTGTAAAATCTTTATTATTAGACTTTCTATAGGTGCGGCTGTTTTTCTTTTTAAAATAACAATCTTCACACTGTCTATCATAACCGTAAATGGCAAAGCAATCTCCACCATTTTTAATCTCTTTCTCAGGTGAAAAATTCTTTTTTATAAATTCATTAATTTCTATAATTTTTAATTCTTTATTTACAACCATCACTCCACCGGGCATACCATCTAAAACTTTTCCAAGGAATTCTGATTTGATTTTTGAATCAATTAATGTTTTCTTTATAATAACATTGTTGGCTTTTAATTGTTTTGTTTGAAACACTAGTTTTTTTACAAGCCCTTTTTCCTCTGTCACATCTTTAAGAATTTCAGCAAAAAAATGGTCATTTATTTTTTCAAAATTCGAATTAAATATACACCTCATGCCTTTTACATTCGTAGTTTCATGATATATATTTTTGGGAGTTTCATTCCTTTTCAAAATCTCTATTTCACAGTTATCACAAGGCTTAATATAATTAAAAATAGATAAATAGCATTTAGTCCCTAATATATTATTCCAATCAGAATTCAAATATTTTACTTTATTATTTACAAACACAAGATTATAGTTCTCGTCTATAACAATTAACAACTCATCGATAAGATTTACTAATGCTTTATATATTTTTATGTTATCTTGCATAATCTATATAATAAATATTGCAAATATGATAATAATTAGCATTAAAATAAAAGAATATTTTATTAGACTTTCAAAGCTTTTACGTATTGCTGTTACATATGTTTGCATATATTTGTAAACATTATCATCAAAAGTACTTAATTTTATTAAGGAATCCTCAATTTCCTTCTTATAGAATTCTATATTTTCTATCACTTCGTAATCAATAATAGCACTAATATAAAATATAATATTTTTTATTAATCTCGCTAATTCTTCTAATACATAATTAAGTTCTGGCTCGACTTTAATAAGTGTAATATTATAAAAAGCTGGTAAAAATTTCCTCCGACTCTTATCTAAAAGATCCTTCTCTTCTTTTTTAATTTTATCTAAATCC
>DHGE01000002.1:0-2414 GCA_002402635.1 Deferribacterales bacterium UBA4806 | reverse complement strand
TCTGGTTTTCTTCTCTTTAATTTTGGTTTAATTATCTCTAATGGTTTTTCCTCAGTTTCTTCTAATGAAAGTAGCTTTTCAATAATATTGCGAGGTGTAAATATAAAATGGTTTTCATCCTCCAAAATGTCCTTAGCATCCTCATCAAGGTTACCATTGGTAAATAAAAATAGTTTTGTTAGATTTTCATCATTCATCAATCTTAATATATCTGCTGCTTCTTGCCATGATAGCTCAATAGAGGGGTCTTGTATCTCAATCCATACCATTATTTTATATTCATCTGAATCAAATAGTTTCCATATTTCAGCCCTTCTTGTTGTTGTGTCTTTAATCCTTCGATAAAATATATAATTTAAGCTCTTCAATATTGTAACAACATAAGAATAAAACTCATCTAAAGAAATATAGTAGAAATCTCTGTAAGTTAATTTTCTAATATCTTTCATACAATTCTGCCCTTCTATTCTCGTAAGCTCCTGATACTGTATTATCTACTTTAGGATAAATTTCACCAAGTCCAACGATATTTATACTGTCAGCAGGAATCCCTGTAACACTAATAATGAAATTTTTTAAAAATTCCGCTCTTTTAATAGATAATTCATAATTATTTTTAAAATCTTTTATTCTTTTAGGAGGCATCGAATCGGTGTGACCATATATTATATAATGCTTTGTTGAATCTAACGACTTGATTTTTGTTAAAGTTTCATTATCAATTAGTACACTATAACTACATGGTTCAAAATAGATCGATAGGGTATACCTTAATTGGGGATTTATTGCATTTAAATTTCCATTAAATGTAGTCCTATATTTACCATAAGACTCAACTTTTTCTACCTTCCAACCGTTTTGAGCAACTTCTTGAGCAGCCTCTTCTGCGTTTGTAGCTAATACGTAAAGAACAGTTCTAACTTTTGATTCTACATTTACTACATCCACACGATAAACAGTTTTGGATTGAGCATATATATTACCGCCACCAAATAAAAGGAGCAAAGTTAGTATTATTATCATTAGCTTTCTCATGGGGCACTTCCCTAAAATTAGATGGCCTTAATTCATAATCATCAATAGCCTTGTTAAAATCATTATCGTCATAAATATCTAAAATCTTTATTTTTTTTATAATATCCTTACCACCATTATACATTAAAAATGAGTCAATAGAAAGATGTGATGCAGTTATAAAGGTTTTATTATCAACAACTACTTTATAAACAAATGTATATGGACAAGCTATACCTTCATAGATAAAAAGCAGTATAATACTACCTATGAGCACTTTTAGATAATAGCTCATCAATAGCATTTAGCACTTCACTTAAGTTTAGCGGCTTTAATATAATCTTATCAAATCCTGACATTTTAATCTGTTTGTCATCCGATAATTCTCCTCTCGCGGTTATTGCGATAAGAGGTTGAGTAAAACCTTTCTCTCTTAGATATTTTGCCACAGCATACCCATCCATTTCAGGCATTATTAAATCGATAAAAAATAGATCAAAAGTTGCTTGTTTCACTATTTCTATTGCATCTTTTCCACTTGATGTTTCAACCACATTAATCCAGCCCGTTGAGGATAGTAGATTTCTAACAATTTTCCTATCAGTGGCTGAATCATCAACAACAAGTACACTAATTGCCTCTTTTTTCTTCTTTTCTGTTGTACCAAAAAACTTTTTCTTAATTTTTCTGGGCATTTTTGATGCTATCTCTATAACACCTGAAGGGTCCATAATCAATCTGACTTTTCCATCTCCCATAATTGTAGCGCCGGCTATTCCTAATAAACTACCCAAAAATTCACCTAAAGATTTAATTACTATCTCTTCTTGTCCAATGAACCTGTCAACCACAAAGCCCACCTGCCTTTCAGCAACAGCAACAATTACAATATACATATATTCACTAAATGTAGGTTCTAAATCAAAAACACTTGAAATTCTTATTAGCGTGAGTACCCCTGTTCTATAGTTTAATACTTCCCTACCCTCTAAATCATGTATTTCTTCTTCTTTAATTTTAATAGTTTCTATAATTGAAACTAAAGGAATGGCAAAAACCTCACCTGATACCTCCACAAGTAAAGATTGTATAATGGCAAGTGTAAGTGGTAGTTTAAGCTGTAATGTTGTTCCCTCACCTACTTTTGAATCTATATTTATTATACCATTAATTTTTTCTATATTACTTCTTACCACATCCAGGCCTACCCCCCTACCAGAAATGTTTGTTACTTTTGTAGAGGTAGAAAATCCTGGTTTAAATATGAATCCCAAGATTTCATCTTTTTCCATCCTTGCAATTTCTTCAGGTGTTGCTAATTCCCTATCTATTGCTACTTTAGCTATTTTTTCTGGATCTATTCCTCTGCCATCATCACTAACAGATATAATAATATGATT
>DHGE01000063.1:1800-3570 GCA_002402635.1 Deferribacterales bacterium UBA4806 | reverse complement strand
CTTTATAAGGGCCCTCTCCTAATATTAGTAGTTTAACTTTTTTATTTTTTTTATATAAGAGATCAAAAGCTTTAATAAGTGTAAATGGGTCTTTATGCCAAACAAAACTTAGAATGCTCCCTATAACAAAATTACCCTTTAAATGATATTTAACATTAATCATCTCTAAGTTAGACTTTTGTATTTTGACATTAATGACATCCGAAGCACTGTATATTTTTATTATTTTATCAGAGTCTACACCAAAATTTATTAAAGATTTTTTAACAGCATCAGATATTGCCACCCACTTTATTATATTACTCTTATTGTATTTTAATTTATTTATAAAATGTTTTCTTATAGGGAAATCAACTCTTCTAGTTGATACTATAGGAATCTTATAATTTAAAGTTGCAAAAACAGCAAGGCCAAGCCCGTGAGCTTCATGCACCTGTATAATATCTGGTTTATATATCTTCAAGAATTTATATAATTTTAGATAACTTTTAAGGCCTAGTTCATTATGAAATGATAAGGCATATTTATTCTCAAAATCCATCTTAAAAAGGCTTCCATAACGATTACAAAGAAAATAGCTTTGCAGACCCTTTCTAACAAGCTCTTTGTGGAGGATTAAAGCTTGCCTCTGGCCACCTCTAAAAACTCTACCACAATCAATATGCAATATTTTCAACAAATATTCCTACAATAAAAAAATAATAAATGCCTCTAACTTATTACAAATAATATATAATATACTTATCATACTAGTCAGTTATCAAATATATGTATAATCGAACATAGCCTTTAATGAATTAAACATATTTTTTATTTATAAATCAATTGAGTTTTTTCTAAATTATTTTCATGGTCTCTAGATGCAACAGCAAACTGTAATTCATAAAGTAAAGCATAGATTTTTGACGTTTTCAATAAAGTGTTATGAGTACCAATAGAATTTATTTTCCCATTATCTAACACAACAATCTTTGTAGCATTCAAGATAGTTGACAGTCTATGAGCTATCACAAAATTAGTTCTCCCCTTCATTAAATTATCTAAGGCCTTTTGAACAATTTGTTCCGATTCGCTATCTAAAGAGCTTGTAGCTTCGTCCATTATTAATATAGGAGGGTTTTTAATTAATGCTCTTGCTATCGTAAGTCTCTGCTTTTGCCCACCAGAAAGTTTTATTCCTCTTTCCCCAACTACTGTATCAAGGCCTTCAGGTAAAGTATAAACAAACTCATCAGAATAGGATGCACTAAGAATCAACTGTAAAGTGTCCTCATCAATATTATCTGAACCATAACATATATTATTTTTAATTGTATCATTAAACAAAAAGGGATCTTGGTGGATAAAACCAATATTTTTCCTTAGACTATTTACTTTATAACATCTGACATCTGTTTCTCCTATCAGTATTCTTCCACTAGTAACATCAAAAAATCGAGGGATCAAATTTACCAGTGTTGTTTTACCTGCCCCAGAAGCACCAACTATAGCTATAGTTTCTCCAGGAGCAGCAGTAAAGCTTATATCTCTTAAGACATAAGGTCCTGACTCATTATATTTGAAAGCCACATCATCAAAAATTATGATTTTCCCCTTTGCTTCACAATTAATTAGACCATCCTTTGATGTTATTTCGTTTTTAATTTCAATTACTCCAAAAACCCTTTCAGCAGCAGCAAAAGCTGATTGAAGAACATGATTATTTTTATTTATCTTCTTGAATGGTTCATACATGAGAATCACTGCTGTCATAAATGAAAAAAATGTTCC
>DHGE01000063.1:0-1702 GCA_002402635.1 Deferribacterales bacterium UBA4806 | reverse complement strand
TTTTCGGACTTTTCTGTAACAAAAGCTTTTATAACTCTAATACCAGTGAAAACTTCCTGCAACAAACTGGTAAGTTCAGCCATTTTTTCCTGGCCTTGTCTTGAATATTTTTTTATTTTTTTACCAACATTAATAACAAGCATACCCAAGAAAGGAAAAGAGACAAATGCAAATATAGCAAGAATTGGGTCCTGATAAAACACGACTACAGTCAACACAACAAGGGTTACGCTATCCCTCATTAAGCCCACAGCAGCAGGAATGGCCGACTGCATGAGATTGACATCATTAGTAGTCCGGGATATTAATACTCCCGTAGAATTAGAAGAAAAAAATTTAAGAGGAAGCATAACAATATTGTCAAATAGATCCTGTCTCATTGATTGTATAGCCCTTTGTGCTGAATACTTCATCAAAAATTCCTGTAAAAAAGTAAATATGCCTTTTATGATAAATATAGACGAGACAATTAGGGGCATAAACAATAGAGAATGTTTATCTTTATTAATAAATATTCCATCCATGAGGGGTCTAACAATATATGCAGTTGCCCCTTGTGATGCAGCCACAATAAGTGATGAAATAATTGCTATTATAATAAAAATAATATATTTTTTAAAATAGGAATATATCTTTTTTATTATACTCATGATTGCACTGAATCGTTTAAATACTTAACTAGAATATATTTAACACTCCATACATTAATTTAATAATTATAACAGCAATGCGAAACTTTTAATAGTTTTTTATATTTACTATAAATAGATTATTTAATACTCAATATTGATATAAATATTTCATAATTACTATTTCTAACATTATCATATAAATATACTAGCCTTAAGGACAACTTAAATATTATCAAAATATCATTACAATATTCTGGAATTTTACCCCTTAATTACTAATAGTCTAACGTCAATATAACAACTAGCTGTACCTATAATGTATCACCGATCATTTATTATTATCTATTTTGAATAAACCTAGAAGTAGTCTCCTGAATTTCAGCTAAAAGTCTATCTTTGTCAACGTTTATTTTACCTGCCATCTCCTCCACTACATAACTTTCCACTTTAGGCATACGTTCAATCAAATTAGCATAATACAATATAAGATTAAAGGGATTATTTGTAACATGATGATGGGACTTTACAGCCTCTACTATAATATTCCCAACCATCCATCTCTTTAAGACTTTAGCTCCCACTTCCATATGAGTAGTACCAGTTTGCTTCTCTTCATCAACTGGTGATGTAGTTACTTTGAACAAAAAATCGACAAGCACAATTTTACCAACATCATGCATTAAGCCAGCTAAATATATAGCATCTTTATCTATACCTGTTTTTAGCCTACTGAGCCGCTCACACAGTCTCGCAACATTAAAGGAATGCATCCACAGCCTTATTCCATTTGTGTTATACAATGAGAAATTTTTCATATAAAATTTTCTAAAAGAAACAGCAAATGTTATTTTAGCAATATTTTTTAATCCTAAAAGTATAGCCGCTCTTTCAATGTTTGTTATTTCTGTACTCAAACCATAAAAAGGAGAATTAATTAAACGCAATATTGCAGCTGTTAAACCTTGATCCATCTTTATTTTATCTATAATCTTGCTCATAGATAACCTATCATCTGAGGTTAATGATAAAATCTCTTGAGCTATTGTAGGTAGTGGAGGTATATTATCTGC
>DHGE01000132.1:7828-8543 GCA_002402635.1 Deferribacterales bacterium UBA4806 | reverse complement strand
GATTGTAAAGGAATAGTATATATAAAAAAAATTGATGTTAGTGAATTAAATAAATTTCAAAGGATTGTTGATGAAGAAAACAATTTGGAGAAAAATTCTGTTATTAGTAAAATTCGAGAAATAGTTGCTAACAGTACAGATGAACAAAGGAATTTAGTTCTTTTATTTTTAATTGAACTGAATGAGAAACTTGAGAGGTTAATTACTGTTATAGAAAAAACTAATATTGATTCAGACTTTTTGTTAGTAAAAGTAATTGATATAAGTGGTGGTGGGATTTGTTTTTTTGAAGAGTCAAAGGATTTTAATGTTGGTGATTATGTTTACATTAAAATGAATATAAAGGAGCTATTCTGTCAAATTAAATGTTCTGTGGTTGGTAAAATTATAAAAATAGATCAAACTTCTAAGGGTTATTTCTATGGCGTTCATTTTGAATATTTAGATATGGATATTAGAGAGACTATTATAAAATTTGTTTTAGAGAAAGAAAGATTTCTGATTCGGAAATATAAGTTAAAATGAATTATACTGTTATCTATGTTTTGTTTTTTTTATTTATATCTATTATATTTATATTGTTATTTTATTGTTTTTCTCGGATTAGATTTATAGAAAGGAAACTTGTTAATGTAAATTATGAAGATTTGCAATTACTTACAGAACATTTGAAGGATATGTTAATAGAATCTGAAAGAGTGGCGGAAAAAATCGA
>DHGE01000132.1:0-7786 GCA_002402635.1 Deferribacterales bacterium UBA4806 | reverse complement strand
GAGAGATGTCAAAGAAAAATTTAGGAGTTGTTGATATCGCAAAAAGACTGGGTATATCTTCTACTGAAGTTGAATTGATGCTCAAGTTTAATAGTGAAGACATATAGATGAATATATCTCAATTGGGTGAAGCAATAAACAAATATTTCTCAACATCTAATACTACGATAATTATGAAAATACTGAAAGCATTAGGGGACGATGTTTTTTTAGTAGAAACATTTTCAGGATCAATGAAGGTAAAAATTACAGGAGAAATTAATATTGGAGATGTTATAAGAGCAAAGTTATTGGCTAAAACACCCTTACCCATTTTTGAAAAAGTATCATCAGAAACTCTAAATATGAAAAGTAGTAATTCTATTTTAAAAATTTCAGATAGTTTTAATGCTAATAATTTTGAGGCCTATTTTCTTAATTCTTTAGAAAGTGAAAGTATTAGGAATATGGTCAATCTAGAAAAATTAAAATTATTAAATATACTTGAAAAACAATTGGACAGTGGAGACAAAATAGATTTAAATAATTTAAATAAATTAGATTTTTTGAAGATTAATAGTAAAGAACTATATCAGCTTATTTTTAATCGAATTCTTCTTATCTATTTCAGAGCAGCAGAATATGATATAAAAGATGGTTTTTTATATATTAAAAAGAGTAAAAATAGAGGAATAAAGTGTAAGCTATTTCTATATTTTTCTAACATTGGGAGAGTTTTTATAATTATATCAGGGTTAAATGAACAATATAATGTCATGATTAAATCTGATACTGATTTAACTTCTTTATTGAAAAATATTGCAATTGAGCATGTATCTATAGGGTATAAGAAAATTAATATGAAAAAATATGATAAAGATGATTTTTCTCATTCAAATTACTTTAGTATTAAGGTATAATAAAATTAATTAAGAACTGTTTATGATAAGAGAGGTGTATAATGCCATCAAAAGACAAATTTAAACCAGTTCAATCAATTTTTCACGCGCTTCAATTGATTGAAATATTTAAAGAAAGATCGGACAAACAAGAGCTAGGTGTCACTGAATTGAGTAAGCGCCTTAATCTTCATAAAAATAATGTATTTAGATTGCTTGCTACATTGGAAGCTAGGGGTTATATTGAGCAAAATTTACAAAGTGAGAATTATAAATTAGGTTTAAAGATTTTTAAAATAGGACAACAATTTGTGGGCAAACTCGGTATATTGAAGTTAGCTAAGCCATTTATGGTAAAGGTTGTTAACGAACTTAATGAAGCTCTTTATATTGGGATATTAAGAGATGGTGCAGCAGTATACCTTGATGTTGTTGAACCTAATTTGTCTGTAAAGGTTGCGTCAAGAGTAGGAAAGGATGTCCCGGCCTATTGTACTGCAATAGGTAAAATGCAGTTGGCTTATGCATCTGAAGAGGAGATAAATAAAATATATATGGGCGCTAGGCTAAAAAAAATGACTCAAAATACTATTACATCACTACCAGAATTAAAAAAACATCTAAGTATTATTTCAGATAGAGATTATGCAATAGACAATGAAGAATTTGAAGAGGGTGTTAAATGTGTCGCTGTGCCTATTAAAGATTATTTAGGAATACCTATCGCAGCTCTCTCGCTTACTGCTCCTGTATATAGATTGAGTGATGAACAAATAGAAAAACAAGCTTTACCTGTTCTTAAGCGTTATGCCAACGAGATATCTAAGAGATTGGGGTTTCAAGGATAGATCGTTTAATTTAATAAAGATGTAAAAATTCTATTAAAACAAGCCCTTGTAGAATTCCTTACTGAATAGTATTCTGTTATAACTTTTGAAGGAATATCCCCTTTATAATTAAGGAATGTGCCAATTTTCGTAAGGGTTATTTTGTTTTTGGGGAGTCTTGTTGAAAATTGATTGTTATAGCCTCTAATAAGGTTCTCAAGTATTTTATAGTATATATAGTTATTACTTAATACGTTGTAATCTCTGTTGTTAAGTATTTTTAATTCCCATGTATATTTTATAACATTATAGGTATTAACATTTTGTAAGGATACATATTTCCAGCCAAAATGCATTTGTAATAGCTGAACGATAAATTCAATATCTATAATACCTCCATAACCATATTTAATATCGTTTAAATTATTGGTAGGAGCTTTTTCTTGTTCAATTCTAAATCTCATGTTGTATATTTCAAGAATTTCATTTTTATTTAAATCTTTGCTAAAGAGAATATCTCTTTTTATTTTATAAAAATTTACAGAGGAAGTAACATTGTTGTTTATAACACGTCCCTTAAGTAGTGCTTGTTTTTCCCAAAGCATTGCACCTTTTTTATGGTAGTTTTTGAAAGACATCAATGTGGTAACTAGTGTTCCACTAGCACCGGAAGGTCTTAAACGCATATCAATTTTATATAGATAGCCTCCTATAGTGGTTGTTGCTAAGAAAGAAATAACGCGCTGAGTTAGTTTAGAGAAGAATTCCTGGTTACTAATAATGGTTGGGCCATTAGTTTGTCCCTGTGACTCATATAGAAAAATTAAATCTAGATCTGANNTTCTATTATTTTCTGTGATAGGCTGACCAAATTCCTTTATTAATTGATTATATAATTTATCAAAAGCATAAAGTAGAAATCCCTCGGCTAAAGCACTTAGAGAGTGCATTAGAGATATAATATCTATTGTTTTTGTCAAAAAAGCATAATAAGCATTAAATATTAATTCTTTATGTTTTTTCCTCAACAATTCATATATGTACTCTTCGTCATAATTTTTATTTATAAGATTTTGTAATAGTAAATATATATCATATTTTTCATAATGAGGATTTTTAGGAGCGTATATATAGTCTATAGAATAAGTATTTATTATTAAATTTGAAATATAGTCATTAATTGAAAAAATATATATTAATTTTTTTATAATTTCCTGATTTTCTATATATATATCATGAACAATATATATCATATAGGGGTTTTTGAATAATCTTTCAAAATAATTTAATACTTCCTGGGGATTGATTACACCTGCTAAATTTTCTAAAATATAGCTGATTAATTTTTCCAACAGTTTTTTTTCATTCCCTTTCCTTGGCCTTTTTCTATCGCCTTCAATGATTAAAAATAATATTTTTGCGCATTCTTCAGGATCGCTGATATTAAAATTTTTAATTAAATCTATGTAATCCTTTAAAGTAAACTCTTCATCTATAAAAAATTTTTTATCTATTGTATTAATTAAAAGAATTTTTTTGAAAATATTATTTACTGATTCGGTAATCTTATTGTAATCCTTGTAAAAGTCGCTTACATTTTCATATCCTGCACTAATAATAAAACTATTAAGATAATAGTCAGACTCTGGAATAATATGTGTTTGTAACTCTTCACTTATCTGAATTAGGTGTTCCCACTTTCGCAGTTGTAGGTAGCTATTGATTAATATATTGCAGTCTTCTTCATTTAAAATTTTATGTTCCTTAATTTTCATTAGTGATATTATAGTGTTTCTATTATAAATATGTATGTTTTTTGGGTAATTTAGTATCTGCAGAGTTTGAACAATAAATTCAATTTCTCTAATACCTCCTTTCCCTAATTTTAAATCTTTATTATTTAATCCTTCTAATGTTGCTTTTCTGTTTATTTTAGCTTTTATGTCTTTTAAATCTTCAATGACCTTATAATCTAAGGATTTTCTAAAGATAAAGGGCTTGACTGTCTCTAAAAATTTAAATCCTAAAGATAAATTGCCTGCTGATGGTCTTGCTTTAAGTAACATTAACCGTTCCCACGTTTGTCCATAAATTTCATAGTAATTTTCATAGGAACTCAAAGGCAAAGCAAGAGGACCTCTAGTACCATCAGGCCTCAACCTTAAATCTACTCTAAAGACAAAACCATCTTCTGTTTTTTCAGAAAGGTAAAACTGAATCTTTTCACCCAATCGGGTATAAAATTCGGCTATATCTATGGAAGACTTAATTGAATTTTTTATACAGTGACCTTCATCTGTTTCATAAACAAAAATAATGTCAATATCGGAGCTAAAATTGAGCTCAAATCCTCCAAGTTTTCCTAATGCTATAACGACAAATCTTATATTTTTATTATTGGCTATTGGAGTACCATACTCACTTATAAGTTTTCTATAGGTATAAATATAGGCTATATTTAGCATTGAATCTGCTAAACTAGAAAGGTGTGCTGAAGTATAAATAATATCCTTTTTTAAAGTCAATTCTTCATAGGCAATAAGTGTATACTCAATCATTTTGCAATATCTAAGGTGCTTAAGAAAGGATTTTTCATCTAAATGTAATACACTTTTATTGAAAATATCAGAAAATATTTTGTACTTATCTCTATATGTATTTAGTTTTTTAATAATATTAGGAATTGCTGATGGGTTTTTGTTAATCCATCTATTAATAAAATGTGCATGATTTAGAACATCCTTTAAGATAATTGTGTAAATTTCCGGAGAATATTGCTGCATTTATATAATATTCCAAGGTTTAATATTTTTAAATAATACATCATTTAGGCTTTGAAAGCATAATTCAGCCATGGCAGTTCTCGTATTTATTGTTGCACTACCAATATGAGGAAGTAATACCACATTATTCATTTTTATTAACTCTTCAGAAATTAAAGGTTCCCTTTCATATACATCGAGGCCAGCACCTTTAATATGGTCCTTTTTCAGAGCTTTAATAAGATCATCTTCCTTTATAATATCTCCTCTGCCAACGTTAATTATATAGGCATTTTTTTTCATCAATTTAAATTCTTTTAATGTAAATCTATGATAGGTAGTGTTTGATTTAGGAGCTGTAATTATCAAAAAATCCGATATTTTAAGTAGTTCGGTAAATTCGACATAGCGAGCATTTAATAGTAGTTCTTCATGTCTTTTTTTTGTTCTTGAATAATATACAATATTGACATTGAAGGCAGATAATAATTGTGCTAATCTTTGACCAATTCTTCCAAAACCGTATATCCCAACTGTTGAATTATATAGGTCATCTCCTAAAAAAAGAGTGGGTTGCCATATATCAAATTTTTTGTTTGTAGTATATTTATGTGCTTCAATAATTTTTCTAGACAATGTTAATATTAAAATTAAAGCAATTTGTGCAGTTGATTCTGTTAAAACGTAGGGAGTATTAGTCACAATGATATTTCTTTCTTTAGCATAAGCAACATCAATGTTATCATATCCTACGCCATAGTTAGAGATTATTTTTAATCTATTTGCTTTATTCAATAAGCTTTTATCAATTTTTGTTACTACCGTTGTTAATATACCATCAAGGTCAGCTATTAATTCGTGTAGTCTATTCTGTTCAATGGGGGTTTCACAATCATTGTAATGTATATTACAATGTTGAATATATTTATAAGGATCAAGTGGTAACTTTTGTGTNNTTGTTGGGATCAATATTGTAATCTTTAGGGTCTAGAGCTTCCTTTATAATCTTATAGGGTTTCCTATTAACTATATTATAGCTTTGTAAATCAAAAGGATAGGGTTTTATATTTCTTTTATTTTCATCTGTAACAATTATTACTTTTGGGCTGGTAATTTCTTTCCTGTTTACTTGAAAAACAACTGCAATTTCTCCGGAGTTCAACAATACTGTTGTCCCAGTAGGATATATTCCTAGTATTTCAATGAAGAAACGTACATAAAGTTTATCAAATTGAGTTCCCATATTATTTAAAATTTCGTTAAGAGCTTTTGGGGGAATAACTGCTGAGCTATAAGGGGTGTCATTAGTAAGAGTGTCGTATGCATTTACAATTGAAACTATTTTTGCATATTTTGAGATTTTCATATCTTTTAAACCCAAGGGATATCCAGAACCGTCAACATTTTCATGATGTTGTAGTACAGCCATTAAAGTACCCATTGGAATTTCAGGATTTTCTTTTAGAATTTCATAACCATATATGGGGTGCTTTTTGACAGCATTATACTCCTCAGCATTATAACTACCTTTTTTATTTATTAAGGATTCACTGAGTTTCATTTTGCCTATATCGTGGAGGAGGCCTCCTAGTCCTAAAATATTTAGATTGTCTGCATCTAAGCCTACACGCGATCCAAGTGCTATACTTAATACACAAACATTCAACGAATGCATAAAAGTATATTCGTCATAATCCTTTAATCTTGCTATGTTAATAACTAAGTCTGGTTTTTTAAAATAATTGTTCACATATGTTTTAACAATATTTTTTACTTCCTTTGTTTTAAGCAATTTTCCCATTTTTACATGTATGAAAATACTTTTTAGTGCCTCTTTATATTCTAAATGGAGTTTTTTTAGATATTTTTGATAATCAATATCATCTTTATTAAGGTCTACTGATATTTGAGGAGATGTTTTAAATTTATAAATTGGGGTGGCTTCATTTGGTTGTGATTGTTTCTCTTCGCTTTCTATAAAAACATATCTAACGCCATAATTTTTTAATAAATCAATGTATTTCTTTTTATCTTCAATAGGTTTATTAAAAAAGGGTAATTTAAGCCATTTCTTATCTGTTTCTGTAATTATCATACCCTCTTCAATTGAATCAACAGGAATCTTTAATATGCCCATATATATGTCTTGATTACTTGACTTTCTAATTTTATATTTTATTATATGATTAAAGTAAAGATGGAATTTGGATTACCCTATGTATGAATTGTTCACTGATAGTGCAAGAAGAGTTATATTATATTCTAGAGAAGAAGCTGAAAAATTGCTTCAGGCATACATTGATACTGAACATTTGCTATTAGGTCTTTTAAGAGAAAAAACAGGCTTTTCCTATGAGATATTTAATAAACGCGGAATAAATATAAATATTCTTATTAGAGATATTAAGAATATGAGTGATAGGGGAAGGAATTTAATGATAAAAGGAAGTATCCCCTTTAGCCCGTTGGCAAAAAAATCTTTAGAATATGCGATAGAAGAAGCCCATGCACTTGAACACAAATATATTAATCCAGAGCATATACTCTTAGGCCTTTTGAAGGAAAAGAGAGGTAAGGCTTCTGCTATATTAAAAAAACTTGGGTTCGATATAGTAACATTAAGGGAGGAAGTAAAGGCGTATTTTATGAGCACAACAAGAATCACCCCTATGGCAACACCATCGTTAGATGAATTTGGTAGGGACTTAACGGAGTTAGCAAGACAGAGAAAATTAGATCCTGTTATAGGTAGGCAACGTGAGATAGATAGGCTTATCCAAATTCTATGTAGAAGAATAAAAAATAATTCAATATTAATAGGTGAGCCAGGTGTTGGTAAAACTGCTATAGTTGAAGGACTGGCTTCTAGGATGATATCTGAAAGCATTCCAGAATCATTAAAAAACAAAAGATTGATTTCTTTGGATTTAGGAACACTGGTTGCTGGTACAAAATATAGAGGGCAATTTGAGGAAAGGATAAAAAATATCCTAAAGGAAATTGAAACAGTGGGAAATATTATAGTTTTTATTGATGAAATCCATACGATAGTTGGTGCTGGAGCAGCTGAAGGATCAATTGATGCATCTAATATGCTAAAACCTGCACTAGCTAGAGGAACTTTTCAATGTATTGGAGCTACTACACTATCTGAATATAGAAAACATTTTGAAAAAGATGGTGCTTTAGAGAGACGTTTTCAAGTTATAACAGTTGATCCGCCAAATTCAGAGGAAACAATTGAAATATTAAAGGGACTAAAGAAATACTATGAAGATTATCATAAGGTTATTATTCCTGATGAAGCTCTAGTAGAGTC
>DHGE01000108.1 GCA_002402635.1 Deferribacterales bacterium UBA4806 | reverse complement strand
AATCCACTTTCTTCTTTAAGAATTTTTATAGCTTTAAGCACATTTGATATATTTTTTCTTTTTACAAGTCTTGTTAGTGTTAAAAAATGATAGTCAACAATTTTTCTTTTCTGCTTATTTTTAATATTTATTTCTATAAATGGGTGTATAACCTTATCTGCATAAATATTTAGAACCTTGTTTAATAAATTTGATGTGGCATTACTGTTAGCAATAGTGTGCATATTTTTTGAACGCAGAATTAATTTTAAGAACATTCTTTGCAATTTATTTAATTTTAATATCTCACCCCCATGAAATAATATATAGAAGGAATAATTTTTTATATGTAGTAAGCTCAGTATATATGCAAATATGACAAAGAAAAACATGTGCCATATAGTAAGGATATATGTATTTGCAGAGACATTAAAATAAAGCATTTTTAGAATACCTTTACCTTTCATTTCTAAGAGGGAAGAATAGCTAATATTCATATTACAATGTTCTAAAAGTTTTACAATATAATATGACCATGTTTGAATGCCTCCCTTTGAAACACCTATTGATGGAGTTAAAAGAGCATATCTTTTATGATTGTTTCTCTTATTCATATTTCTTTTCAAGTATACAGATACTTTCAATATGATATGTTTGAGGAAACATATCTATTAGTATTACTTTTTTTAAAAGGAAACCATTATTAATTAGCAACTTTACATCTCTTGCCTGGCTTGATGGATCACAGGCAATATAAATAATAGCTTTTGCCACATTAGATATACAATTAATAATTATTTTATTTAAACCAGATCTTGGAGGATCTACTATAATTAATTCACTGTTGTCCTTATTTAAAATGCTTAGGGACTTATCAACACTTTTGTTGATGAAGGTTATATTATTACAATTATTAACCTTTGCATTCTTTAGAGCATCATTGATTGCTGAGGTATTACTTTCTATTGCTATAATATTTTTAAGAAATTTCGAGATTACAATTGAAAATGTTCCAACTCCACAATATAAATCAGCAGCTTTTTGAAAATTATGTGTTTTTATATATTTTAAAATTATAGAAAATATATTTTTTAGTTGATTTATATTTGTCTGAAAAAAAGAATCTATATTAATGTAGAAAGATATATTATTTAAAGTTTCTATTATATAGTTATTACCATATTGAAAAATTTCTTTAAAAGTGGAATTGCTTTTTTCATAAAATATTAAGCCACTTACTATACTTCTAAAGGTACTAACAAAAAGAGGTACAATCTTTTCCACTGAATATTTGGGTTCTAAGAATAATGCTTTAAGCACGCAATTGTTATCACTTGAAGAAAGTATATGTATATCCATTGGGGTTTTAACAATTAATGGAGATATTTGATCTAAATATGCTATGAGTTCATTAATTTTATTATGAGTTATTGCGCACGATTTAATAGGTATGATTTTATTACTATGTTTTTCATAAAAACCTATCTTCATATTCCTGACTTTTAACTGTATTCTATTTCTATAATAATATAGAGGATTGCTAGGGAAGGCTTCAATATTTACCAAATCTATTTTTCCAATACGATTAAATGTTTCAATCAAAATATTTTTTTTGATATTTATTTGTTCTTGATAATCAATGTGTTGATAATCACAACCACCACATTTAGTAAAATATGGGCATGTAGGTTTTACTCGTTTTTCAGCAGCTTTTATTAATTTATTAGGAATGGCTTCGATATAATTTTTTTTCTTACTCAGTGGCTTAATACTTAAGATTTCTCCTGGCAGGACATAAGGGCAAAAGTGGATGATGTTATCAAGCCTTCCCATACCTTTGCCTCCATAAACCATTTTCTCAATTAATAGATTGGGCATGTTAGTCTGTTCCTATATTAGTATCTTTTGTTATATCCTTTAGTAACAGAGGCGAATCTTCCATTAATAATTTATTTAAAGTTTCTTTTGCCACTATTGTTTTAAGATAGTCTTCAAATGAATATGGATAAACTTTTTCTACATTTAAGGCCTTAAGTTTATCATCAACATTTATAAAAGTGAAATTACATGAATTTGTTAATGCTGATATTTTTTTTTCACCTCTTCCAATCCTATAGATATTAGATTCTACGCATATGAAGGGGCCACTTGTATAAATAACATTACTTGTATACTTTAATTTATCTCCTATTAAAACAGGATGATAGAAATTAATTCTATTTACTGCACCAACTATTGATCTACCATTTGAAATGGATTCAGAGCAAAGAGATGCAAGTTCAAAGGACTTTTTTGCAAGGTAGCCACCAAATATAGTTTGGTTTGGATTTTTATATTCAGGAAATGTCCGTTCCCAATTTTCCATGATAAAGGAATCCATGTATTTGCCATTAAATGTTGATGATTGAGTTTCCCTGTATAATTTAAACAAACTTTTGAAGTCCTCACATTCTAAGGGTTTATCAATATTTTTTATTTCATCTAAATAGTGGTTCTTTCTTTCAAGGGCTTTTTTTGCTCTTATTTTTTCATCCTCATCAATATATTGCAAGGAGGGTAGTTCTGCACCACTATCATTATTGATATCACCTATTCTTGCAACCATTGTAAAATAGCATGTAGCTATGTGCTTATTATCTTGTTCTATTCTGATACCTACTTCCATTGATGTTTTTCCAACATAATTAATTCGAGACTTTAGTATTATATCTCTGTTCGCTCTGAAAATATTCCTTATTAAAATGTTGTCTATGGCAGCAGTAACTACTCTTACATCTTTATAAAATTGATCAATGTACATTTTTGCATTTTTACCGGCCAACATATCTAAATCTTGTAATAATAATCCTAAACGTAAATTTCCTAAAAGATTACCTTCAACTATTTTATATTTTTGTTGCAATTGAGGGTCATTTGTTAGTGGTAATATTTCTTCTAAAGATAGCAACTTTGGTCTATTAAGTAGGGTCATAAATAATTCTCCGTCTTTAAATTTTATATTAATTTGTTATAGTTTTTGCACTAAATCACCATTGATTAAGGTAAATACTTTATCACAGCGCTCAACTGTATTCAATCTATGAGATACAATAATAATTGTTTTATCAGCACACTCTCTAAAAATATCATTCATTATTTCATTTTCCACTTCTATATCTAAAGAATTCGTTGCTTCATCCATAATCAGTATATCAGGATTCCCATACAATGCCCTAGCAATAGCTATTCTTTGCCTTTCACCACCGCTTAATAAAAGTCCTCCCTCGCCTATTTTACTATTTGATTTAGCATTTTTTTCTATTAAATGTTCAATATGACTTTGTTTCACTGCTTTTAAAAGGAGATTCTTATCTAATTCTCTGCCAAATAAAATATTTTCTTCAATTGTGCCATTAAATAAAAAAATATTCTGTGGTATATATCCTATATGATTTCTCCAGCTTTTTATTATATCATTGTTTAGCTCCAAATTATCTATTAAAATTTTTCCCTTTACTGGCTTTAAAAAAGCCATTAATAAATCTAAGAATGTACTTTTTCCTGAACCGCTTTTACCAATAATTCCTATTTTTGCACTCTTCCTAATTTCAATATTAACATTTTTAAGTATGTAGCTATTTTCTTTATAATAGAATGTAAGGTTTTCAGTCCTTATGTAATTATTTAAAGATACAGGTTTATTTCCTCCTATTTCTATGGTGCTCATTAATTCATTGGCTATGATTTCAATTGATTTATAGTTAAAAAGTATATTGTTGTAATTTGATAAAATCCTATTAAATGAAGGAAGCATTCTGTATAGTGCTAAAACATAAATAGAGATAAATGTTATTGCATATGAAAGGCTTGTTTTATTATAAAACAATACATATAAAAAGAAAATTATTATAACACTAAAGCCAATAGTTTCTAAAAACATCCTGGGTAAATTACTTATAGTGTAGCTTTTTGTGTATGCTTTAGTAATAGTATTAATATTGGTATTAAAATTTTTTAGTAGATAATTTTCGGATGAAATTAATTTTATAAATTTAAAATTATAGAAAAAATTAGCTAAAATTTCATAAGCTGTTTTTAAACTATTAGATCTTTCAATACTAACTCTTTCCATCTTTTTTGTAATAATAATAAAAACCGTTATGATAAGAATTAAAAAAAAGATTGTGATTATAAGAGTAGCCTTCAAATTAACATAGAGCAGGAGAAAAT
The DNA here is from genome assembly GCA_002402635.1 of Deferribacterales bacterium UBA4806. Taxonomy (GTDB): domain Bacteria; phylum Chrysiogenota; class Deferribacteres; order Deferribacterales; family UBA228; genus UBA228. The sequence goes on along the minus strand of DHGE01000108.1, from coordinate 1,958 downwards.
ATAATAGTATAACGATCATTGACTCAGATAATATGTTAAGCAGGGAAACAAGTAATTGAGAGGTATTGATTGTTTCATTTAAAATTGATCTATATATGCTTGAGCTGTCTAAGTGTTGGAATTTTTTATATGGTGAGTAAAGAAGTTGTCTGAAAAGTTTATTTGATAATTTATTATATCTCCCATAGGAGAATCGCGCTATCATATGATAATAAAATAAATTAAAAAAGCCTCTGAAAAAAAAGTATGCAACAAGTAATAAGCCAAATATTATTATAAAATCTGGAATTGATTGAAAATTAAAAAAATCATAAAAATAGTGTAAATATCTGTTATTTATTACAATTGAATTATCAGTAATTATACTTATGAAGGGTATAATTGCAGATATTCCAACAAATTCTATCATAGAGATAACTACAGAAAGGGCTAACAAACATATAAAGAATATTCTGTCTCTTTTATCTAGAAGTGAAATTATATTTTTAATAAAAAGATTATTATAAAAGTCTTTCAATAATTAATTCACCTGACGTTTATATAAGAAGATATAACTAAGATAGTATTAACGCAAGCAGTTAAATTTTACTTTTTATCTATAAATTATTTACTAAGATCTAACCAATAAATTAGCATTTAAACTTGTATTTTTGATTTTAAATAGCAATAAAATCGCTTATTTAGAAAATGCAATAATGTTCTATTAGTAATAGAATAATATTTGCATTTTAATTAGTGCTAATCTATAATAATATAATTATTATAAGGAGGGTTTGAATTATGATGAATTTATTATGGATACAGCATTATAAAATTAAAAGTATTTTGTTTTATTTTCCCAAGCTTATATTTTATAAATATTTTAAAGTAAATGTTTTTGATGATTTTGCATTCTTTAGCATGGAAAGCTCAGATGATAAAAATGTGAAATTGCAAAATTCAAGTGGGAACCTATTAAGTCAGAAAAATGATGAAAATGGTCACCACTCATATCATAGAAGACAGAAAATAGGACTAATATTGGGACCTATATTCTTTTTTTTAATTTTATTTATAAATACACCTGGGAACATGACAATTGAAGCTCAGAAAATGGCAGCAATTGCTGCCATAATGGTTGTATGGTGGATTTGTGAATCAATTCCAATACCAGTCACTAGCTTGTTGCCATTAGTGTTAATGCCAATTCTTGGTTTAACCTCAACTGCTGAGGCAGCTGTTCCTTATGCAAGCGATATTATATTTTTATATATGGGTGGATTTTTAATTGCTCTTTCAATGCAGAGGTGGAATTTACACAAAAGGATTGCTATGAATATTATAAAAGTAATTGGTTTTTCCCCTGGCAGACTTATATTGGGATTTATGATTGCAACAGCAGCAATCTCTGCTTTTGTCTCAAACACTGCAACAGCTGTAATGATGATGCCCATTGGATTAGCTATTATTGTTCATGTCATTGAAGAGGGTAAAAAAGAGGGGCTCGATAAAGAAATAGACTTTAGCCCTGGAAAATTTAATTTTGGTATGAATCTTATGTTGGGTATTGCATATTCTTGTTCTGTAGGTGGAATTGCTACTATTATTGGAACTCCACCAAACGCAATACTTGTAGGATTTTTAAAGCAAACTTATGGATATGAAATAACCTATGCAAAGTGGTTAATGATAGGTGTTCCGTCTGCAGTGATTATGGTCCCTCTAATTTGGTATATATTAATAAAAATGAATCCCTTTAAATTGAAAAAAATTCCTGGTGGACGAAAAATCATTGACAATGAACTAAAACAATTGGGGAAAATGACAGTGGGTGAGAAATGGACCTTTTTTGTTTTTATGTTTACAGCTTTTTGTTGGATCTTTATAACATTTATAAAAAAGATATTTCCCTATCCTTCTTTTATCTCCGATGCAACAATAGCAATGTTTGGAGGATTATTGCTATTTCTCATACCTAT
>DHGE01000099.1:949-7819 GCA_002402635.1 Deferribacterales bacterium UBA4806 | reverse complement strand
TCAAAATACTGTATAGCACTCATGCATAATGCATCAGTCATAGGCGTTGCTTTATTTGATACAAAAGACTCAAGTAATTGTGTAAAAGCATCAAGGCCAGCAAAAGCAGTTACGTATTCAGGTTGAGTTAATGTTAGCACTGGGTCAATTATTGCATAATCAGGAATTAGATTATTATGTCTCAATGATCTTTTAAAATCACCCTGCCCTTTTTTGCTTATTACTGCGTTATTAGTTGCTTCACTACCAGTCCCTGCTGTAGTTGGGATTGCAATAAATGGAATTTTTATACCATCATGTTTTTTAGTACCTACTCCATCTAAGTAATTAATTATAGAATCATTTAGATGTAACATTGCTGATATTGCTTTCCCAGTGTCAATAACACTGCCTCCACCTACTGAAATAATTATATCAAAATTTTTATTTTTAAATTCTTTTGTTACCTCATCAATAAATTCTACTGATGGCTCCTCAGCAACATTTATATGGGAAAACTCAGTATTATTACTTTTGATTAAAGATATAATAGATGCTAACTTGCCACTTTTATTTAATGAATTATTACCGGTAGTTAAAAGAACATTATCTGATTTTTGTTCTTTTATAATGGATGATAAATTGTTTAGAGACTCTTTACCAAAATATATTCTGGGAATTTTTTGAAAAGTAAATTCAGGAATAAACATTTTCATAAATTATTAGGTGCAATAATGTTGTATCTATTAGATTGCCTTGGCTTATCCATCCATTTTTCAACAGCTTCTTTCCACTTTAAATAATGAGTCGTTTCTTTATGTGCCTTTGCACCTTCCTCAGACCTGTAGGCTTCATATAAAACAAAATTAGTGGGGTCACTTTGAGATTGCAAGACATCAAAACGCAAGTTTTCAGGTTCCTTAATTGAACCTTTATGATTAAGTGCAGTTTCTCTAATAAAATCTTCTATATGTTCTTTTTTTACGTATACATTAACTATTGTTACTATCATTTCATCCTCCATCTAAAAAAATATTATATGAACATTGTTCCTAAAGTTTATTATATCAATTTTTAGTCGGTAATCACGACTTTTATATTTTTATATATATTATTTATATAATAATTAAAATTAAATATCAAAAATATTTATTCAGTGGGTATTTATTGTTCAAAGGGTCTTATATCGCAATAATAAAATGGATTTTAATTTGATTTATATAATAGATAAGATGTATTATATAAATACATACATCAGGAGGAAAGTTATGAAAAATATTTTATTGTTTATTGTTTGTGGGATATTTTTATTATTTTCCCATATCATGAGCTATGATAAGAATGTGAATAGTGATGATAATGTGTTGAATGGATTTGGCCCAATCGAAAACAATTACAATATTTTGTCTAAAGCTGTACAACAAAAGCAAAATGATAAGGACTACTTTAAACAAGGACAGGATGCAGCCAAAAATGGCAATCACAGACAAGCAATTGAATTTTTTACAAAGGCCATAGAACTGAATTCAGATGAGGTAGATTATTATATCGCAAGAGGCTGGTCATATTATTATCTTAAAGATTATAAGAATGCAACATATGATTTTACCAGGGCAATAGAACTTAAACGATTTGATAATGATGTTGAGGCTTATTATGGCAGAGGAAGTGCGTATTATGCTTTAAGGGATTATGAACAGGCGTTATTTGACCTCAATAAAGCAATAGGCCTCAAATCAAATTATGTTGCAGCTTATAACAGAAGAGGTTGGCTATACTATAATAAAGGTGACTATGAAAATGCAATATCTGACTTTAGCTACGTTATAAGACATGACAGAAACAATGCTGATGCCTATTATGGCAGAGGTTCTGCATATAGAAAACAAGGGAAAAATGATCTTGCTCAAAAAGACCTCCAAAAGGCATGCGAACTTAGTATAAACTACTGTAAAAGTTAAAAACATAAAAAAGTAGAAACTCTTTTTACTGATTTGATAGTTAGTGTTAAAAGTTTTGTTATAGTGTGTTATTATTTTTTAATAAAATCTTAAGCTCTGCTTCATACTTAAAAAAGGGTAGATTTTTTTCAGGAGATAAAGAGTCGTACTTAGCAGTATGATCTGTTAAATACCTTTATAATTAAAAGCTAAATTTTAACTTGAGCTTTTTAATTGATAAACTATTTTATTTGACTTACAGCATCACTATTTAAAATATAGAAAGGAACTAATATGAATATCTACGGTTTCTTAATAATATTAATACTTATTATTGTTATAGTATTTGAACTTGTTGTAGAAAAAATAAATAGAAATTATGTTAAGAAAACATCTAACAATCCCACAGAAGAAGTCTTTAGATTCTACACATCAGAAATTCTCACTAAAAGTGCTAAATACTTTGAATCTAAAAGTAATATAGAAACATATGCAAAAATTTTATATTATATTATCTTTTTTATATTTTTAATTTCAGGAATATTTCAGTGGTTTTCAATTGAAATAATAAATATCGTTGAAAACGAATATATTAGAGCTGCCATTTTCTTTGCAGGTTACCAATTATTTTTTGCAATCTTAGGATTACCCTTTGATATTTATCAAACATTTAAGATTGAAAAAGAATTTAATTTTAATCGAATCACCCCTATTATATATATAAAAGATTTAATTATAAATGCTTTGTTATCCTTTATAATATTAACAATTATTTTAAGTATTGTTATAGCTTTTATCAATGTAAGTGGAAATTATTGGTACATATATGCTTCAGTCGCAGTTGTAATCTTTTATATATTTTTAATGTATTTATATCCTATATTCATTGCACCAATCCTCAACAAATTTGAACCTCTAAAAAATAAAGAGTTGGAGAATAAAGTTTTCTCACTTGCAAATATAGCAAACTTTCCAATAAAAAATATATTACAGATGGATGCCTCTAAAAGGTCTTCACATTCTAATGCCTTTTTTGCAGGGTTTGGAAGAAATCGACGTATAGTCTTATTTGATACGCTTTTAAAAAACCATAGTGATGAAGAAATATTAGCAATACTTTCTCATGAAATAGGTCATTACAAAAAAAGACATATACAAAAAACATTTATTCTTATATTTATTTTGATTTTATTATTCTTCTCTATAGCAGGGTTTTTAATAAATACTGAATTTATATATAATGCCTTAGGGTTTGAAAAAACAATCTTTACTGGGTTATTTATAATTTCTATTATATTATCGCCTATTAGCACAATAATAAAACCAGTACTTCTGTATTTGTCACGAAAACATGAATATGAAGCAGATAAATTTGCCTTATTGCTAATCAATGACAAGGAAACTATAATTAATACACTCGTAAAACTACACAAAGATAACTTATCATACCCATTGCCTCATCCTCTATATGTTAAATTACATTATTCTCATCCACCACTTATTAAGCGAATAGAAAAGCTTTGTTCCATTTAACAATTAAATTCTTGATATTTTAAATTCTAATAGATAGTTAATAATGAACTTATTTTTTCTAAGATTATCATATTAACAAATGCGATTTAAAAATTTACAGTATTAATCAAATTGTTAAAATTCTTATTTTAAAAGTACCACAAGAATTAGTATGAGCAACAAAATAAAAACTTAGGAGGAAATGATGTTTAGAAAGATTTTTGTTTTAGCAACAACACTTATGGTTTTTTCAGTAACGTTTACAGGATCTTCATTTGTTCTGGCTCAACAAGGAGAACAAAGAATGCAACCAGCACAACCTCAAATGCAAAGTCCAGAGATCAAAATAGATGAAAAAATGCTGAATAAATTTATAGCAGCTGCAAAAGAAATTGAAGGGATTAAAGCGGAATACACAAAAAAATTACAAGGGATGAAAGATAAAACAAAGGCTATGGAATTTCAGCAAAAGGCACAAGATGAAGTAAATAAAGTTTTAAAGAAACATCAATTTGATCCACAAACATATAATAGTATAGGGAATGCAGTAACACAGAATCCCGAATTAATGAAAAAGGTACAAAAAGAACTAAGTAAATAAAGTATTTAAAGGAGCAGCTAAGTCTGCTCCTCATTTATTTCTTATTAGAAAACCAAATCTTTTTTGTGAAACCATCCTGAAAATAATCCAATTGTTATAAAAATTAATGGGAAACTAAGCATAATAACACAAAACCAAAAAGGACCAGCTGTGAGTATTATAAGTGGGGAAAGTGCAGTAATAAAACCACCACCAAATAAGGGCTCATATGCTAATTGTTTTATCCCAAAAGATTCAAGTGCTTCAGTTTTAAATCCAGGATCAACAATACGAAGTAAACATAACCCCATTGCAGTAACACCTGTTTGCATGCCAAATTCTACAATGCTTTTTTCAAACCAGGCTCCAGTTAGTATACGAGGTGCAATAAGCCATGTAGCAAATACAGTATAAGCAGCTACTGCTATTATAAGAATAGAAAAGGGTATAAAATAATTTATAACAACAGGAATACTTATACTAGCAATAGCACTTACAACAAGAAAATCTAATGCTACTCCCTGGATTCTTTCTATTGTATTTCTGTCAATAATAGTTGATATACCAATATAGTTTAATAAAATTTGGAGGATTACCCCACCAATCATTGTTAAAGGAAATGTTGGAACTGCATCAAGTGCTGTAGCTAGCACGTTTATACCAGTAGAGGAAGATAAAAAAATACCTAAAATTTTTAAAAAATCATCTATGATATAGCCAAACAACATTGCTATAAATACTAATGCAACGTGAAATGCAAAAGGTTCGATTGATTCGGGTGAAACGGTAGCTTTTGCTATTGAATATGTTTTTTCAACTGGAATAACTCCAACTCTAATTTCATCTGGCAATTCTTCTGGTTTTACTAATCTTTTACAATAGCCTTTTTTTGCACCAATATTAATTAATATAATTCCAACAATTGACGCTACAAGAATACCAACTGTAGCAGAAGTCATCAATAAGTCAGCACCCTCAGGAAATGACCAATTTATTCCAGGGTAACCATTTCTAAAAGTATCAGCCATTCCGCCTGCTGTGCCATGTCCTCCACAAAATCCAATAGCTGCAAATGTAGCAAATGTTAAATCAACATTAAAAAAAGGCTTTAATAAAAAAACAACTAATAAAGCGCCAATAACTTGCTGCATGGGCTCGCCTATAATTGTAGCAAAAGCAAACTGTCTACTACCTAATTTTTTCATTTTATTAATCGATGGGAGCGCAATACCTATAAACATTGTTGCAAAAACCACATCAATGAATCTTGCTGGAAAAGTAGAAAAACCAACACGTATATTATTCAAAAAACTAATAAAGGAACCATCCGTTCCAGGAAAAATTGCTCCTAATATATAGGGACCACAAATTAATCCGGTGAACCCGCCTACAATGCTTGCCGGTATAAAAAAATGTTGTAAAATTTTTAATTTTACACGTAATATTTTTCCAATTAAAATAAATATCGACAATAAACAAAAATAGGCAAAAAAAGTGTTAAGATCTTCTTTTAAAAATTGATGCCCTAACCAATCAATAATATTCATTACCAACCCTTTTATTATATAAATCTTAAAATGAACAACATGTATTTTTAAACATATAATGTTGAGATTTCAAGTATTTATTATAAAATAAAACTCAATTGTGTTTTAATTATTGATTTAGTAATTGTTGTGTATAATTTATAATAAAATGCCCCCTGATAATAAGAACTTTTTTATTATTTATATTATTTATTAAAATTTCGTTATTATAATTGTCACTGAACATAAACAAAAAAAATATATCTTTAATAATGAAAAAAATATATAATGCATTAATTACAAAAATAATATAATGGAGGAACATGATGATTAAGAAGATTTTCTTAATGAATGTAATATCTTTAGCTTTTATGTTAGTATTGGTGAATTTAGCTTTTTCTCAAAATCTCCAAACGCAGCAACAAAAACAGCAGAATCTGAACCAGCAACAGCAATTGCAGCCTAAAAAACAAATGCCTGTTATAGATGATGCTACTTTAGACAAATTTATAAAGGCAGCACAGGAAATAGAAAAAACAAAAGAAAAATACATGAAGGAATTTCAAACAAAAGCAGAAAAAGACATGACAGACATTTTAGAAAAATACGGATTTAATTTAGAAACATATAAACAAATCGGTACATCAATAGGACAAAATCCAGAGTTAATGAATAAAGTCAGGCAGAAGTTAGACAAATAAACATCAAAAAAGAGCAGGCTATGACCTGCTCTTTTATTTAATAAGCCATTAATATTTCCAGCTGAACTTGACGCCACCTTCAAGCCACCTTCCTGGCAAATCAACTCCTTCTATTAGGCTGTAGGATGTATTTAACAGGTTTGTTCCTTTTAAATATAAACGAATATTCCCGTTCTTAAATATTATAAAATTTTTACTAATACTTGAGTTAACAAGACAATAATCTTTTAGTTTTGTTCTATCTTCATATTTTATGCTAATATACTGCTTTATCAGCCATGGATAGTTTAAGAAAAAATTAAATATAATCTGATTTTTTGGATAATCAGAAAGATATTTAGATTTATTACTAATATTTTTCCCTTCCTGATTAATATAAGTATAATATATAGCTGGATTTTGTATAAAGAGAAAATGTTCTTTATTTAAAGTTATTTCAAAACCCTTTGTATCAACTTTTGCAATATTCTCTGTTATATATGGGTTATCAATTGTTCCTTCACCAACCCAGTCAATAACGTTTTTTTCACGCCTCATAAAATAAGTTAAAGATAAATGTATCTCTTTAATTAAAATATCTGTTCCTGCTTCGTAAGATATGGCTTTCTCTTTATCTAATGATGAGTTACCTT
>DHGE01000099.1:0-851 GCA_002402635.1 Deferribacterales bacterium UBA4806 | reverse complement strand
ATCATTTAGTGGATTTATAATAATCTGGCCATAATAAGCATTATTTAGCCTTTCATGATCACCTAAATTGTTGCTATCAATAGTCTCTTTTAATAAAGTTATCCCAGAAAGAAATTTTATTCTATCCAAACCATATGTACTTTTAATATCACTACCGTAAGTATTTTTTATATGTTTATTTTTATAGTAATCTTTATTATATCTATCTAAAAAATAAATATCCTTGTGCCATCTATACCACAGTGAAGTATCAATAACGAAATTATTACTAACATATTTATTCACCTTTAATTTTGCAAAATGAGAGTCAATATGTTCTTCTTCATGTGGGAAGGCTTTTGTGTAAAATGAATCAGCACCATAATCTTTTTTTATTCCTCCATAAGAGAGATTAAAGTCAAAAGTGTCAAAATACTTAAGTGTATTAAAATAGGCAGTATATGTTTCAAAATCTGTATCATTAATATCTCCTGATGCATAATTTCTTTTAAATGATATAGAATTTTTAAATCCTTTTATGTTAAAAGTGCTCCCCAAAGCCTGATTGTTTAAATCAAATGAGCCTCCGGATAAATCTGTATAAACGTTATTATATTCCTTAGGTTTTGTGATGATATTTATAACCCCAGCAACAGCATTAGAACCATAAATTGATGATGCTCCACCTTTAATTACTTCAATTCTTTCTATGTCTTCTATGTTTATTGGCAAATCCATATTATAATGCTCAGTTTGAGCATCATTCATTTTGATTCCATCTATTAAAATTAATACTTGATTAGCACGAGATCCTCTGATTGAAATATCACTCTGGACATCATAGGGCCCTCTTGATTTTACATCAACGCCGC
>DHGE01000158.1 GCA_002402635.1 Deferribacterales bacterium UBA4806 | reverse complement strand
ATTAGATATATTTCGGAAATTACAGGTGAAGTATATACAGAGGATATATTAAAAAATATATTTGATAAATTTTGTATAGGTAAATAAAATGTTTCACGTGAAACAATTCGATTATGATATTATTGTAGTTGGAGGTGGCCATGCTGGAGTGGAAGCAGCATTGGCAACAGCTAGAATGCAGGCAAAAGTCTTGTTATGTACTGCAAATATTGAATTTATAGGTCAGATGAGCTGTAATCCCTCCATAGGTGGTCTTGCAAAGGGCAATTTGGTAAAAGATCTAGATGCCTTAGGCGGGGAGATGGCTAAAATCATTGATTCTTCAGCTATACAATATAGAATACTCAATACAAAAAAAGGTCCAGCTGTAAGAAGTACGAGAGCCCAGGCTGATAAAAAAATATATCGTGAAGAGGCATTAAATAGATTGCTTAATGATGATCGAATAGATATAAAGCAATCTATAGTAACGAATTTGCTAATTGTTGGGAATAATATCTATGGCATAGAAACAAATACTGGACAGACTTTTAAAGCACCAGTAGTTATTCTAACGGTTGGTACATTTTTGAATGGGCTCATACATATAGGTGACAAGACTTATAGAGGTGGAAGAGCAAATGAATTTTCATCTGATGAGTTATCACTGTGTCTTAAAAAAATTGGGCTTGATATGGGCCGCCTAAAGACGGGCACTCCTGCGAGGCTTGATAAAAGAAGTATCAAATTTCATGAATTAACTGAACAATGGGGAGATAAAGATGTTGAGTATTTTTCCTTTGAGACAGAAGCAATTAAGCAGAAACAAGTTCCATGCTATTTAACCTATACAAACAAAGAAACTCATAAAATTATTTATGATAATCTGCAAAAATCAGCGCTTTATGGTGGATATATAACTGGAATTGGACCTAGATATTGCCCTTCTATAGAAGATAAGGTAGTAAAATTTTCAGACAAGGAGAGGCATCAAGTATTTCTTGAACCGGAAGGCATTGATTCAATTGAGATATACGCTAATGGTCTTTCAACATCATTACCAGTAGATATACAAATAAAATTTTATAGAACAATAAAGGGGCTTGAGAATGTTGAATTTTTACGCCCAGCCTATGCAATTGAGTATGATTATATAAATCCTACTGAATTGTATCCAACATTAGAGTCAAAAAAAATTAATGGACTCTATTTAGCAGGACAAATTAACGGAACAACAGGGTATGAAGAGGCTGCAGCACTAGGTTTCATGGCCGGTGTTAATGCAGTGCTTAAGCTAAACAAGTTTGATCCGTTAATATTGAAAAGGGATCAGAGCTACATTGGTGTAATGATTGATGACCTTGTTACAAAAGGTGTCGATGAACCNNTATAAGCTAGGATTAATTAAGAAAAGTCGTTATGATAGGTTTCTTGAAGAGAGGAAAATATTTAATGAAGAAGTGACTAGATTAAAAAATACATTAATTGATGCAAAGACTTTAGGTATTGATAAGTATGAAAAATTTAAAGCCTATGACTTATTAAAAAGACCTGAAATAAAGTATGATACTATTAAAAATATTATAGGTGGTATAGAAAATACAAAAGTTGAGAGAGAGGTGGAAATCGCGATAAAATATGAAGGATACATGAGAAAATTATATGAAGACTTAAAATTGTATGAAAAAATTGATAGGATATATATACCAAATACTCTAAATTACAAAAATATTTCAGGGCTAAGAAGGGAATTCATAGAAAAACTAGAGAAAATAAAACCTGTAACGTTAGGCCAAGCTGCAAGAATACCAGGTATGACACCTGCAGCAATATCATTATTACATATATATATTGGCAACAAAAGTGTATAGACTTTTTTGTGAATTAATAAATCCAGAGGTTGATAAATTAAGTAAATTAGAATCTTTTTATAATTTACATAAAAGTGCTAAAATAAATTTAACATCAATTAAAAATAGAGATGATTTTTATGTGAAACATTTTCTAGATTCTATATATATATTTAAAAAACTAAATCTGAGTTTTAATACATTAATTGATGTTGGTAGTGGTGGCGGTTTCCCCGGGCTTGTGGTAGCCATATTCTATCCCTTATCACATGTATACCTTGTTGAAAGTATCGGAAAGAAATGTCAATTTTTGACAGAGGTAATTAAAAAATGTAATATAGAAAATGTTACCATTATAAATGATAGAGCTGAAAATATTAAAAATATAAAGGGAGATATAATAACAGCCAGAGCTGTGAACACGATAAAAAATATTTTAAAATCTTCCTTACCTTTATCAAATGAAAATAGCAGATGGATAATATATAAAGGCATGGATATTGAAAGGGAGATATCAGAAAGTGCTAGTATTATGAAGAAATATAATTTACTATTAAAAACAGTGAGGATTGATGAACCTTTTAAAAGAACTTATATTATTATTTCTTATTAGTATATTATTTATTGGTTGCTCTAAAAAAATAGAAATTAGTACAGAAACAAAGAAAACACCATTTTCAGCTTATTATTTTGCTATAAAAAATCCTACATATCAGGATTATACAACACTCAATAAATATATGAATCTCTATGATCCACCTGTAAAATATGAAGCTGCAGTAGAATTGGCTGGTTATTATGTTAAAACAAAGGAATACGCTAAAGCAGCAAACATACTGCAAAGATATCTGAGTAAAATTGATGATAACTCATTTTTAAGAATTATAGGAACTATGTGGTTGTTTGCATCATATGAGCATCTTAATAATTCGAAAGCAAGTGATATTTATAAGGACATAAAATTGTATGAGAATATAGATGAATATAATAATGCAGTAAAAGCTTTTTGTATATCTCTTTCTGAACCCATATATATAAATAATGAAAGTTGCCTTGATAGAATGGGTGAAAAATATAATAAAAATGTCGAGGATGGACTTGGTGTAAAAAAAGTGGAAAAAAATAATTTGAAGATGAAAGATGAGGAGAAAGGGAGTATAAATGAAACATTAAATATATTTATTAATAAAATAAATATTGACACAAATTTAATGAGTGGAGCACTTCTTGCTTTATACAAATTAGGCTTGGACTTTAAGGTTGCTACTGAAGGGAGTAAGGCTGGCTATAAATATGTTGTGGAAGGCAAAGGTGAGGATGTCTATTTAAAAAATGGAATTAATCTAAAATTTTCATGGGATTTCAATAAAGCTTTAAAAGTTTTTTATGAACATAATAAAAATAATTTTAAAAGCGTAGTTGTTATAGTATCGAAAGATTCTTTTATTGAGAAAGCAGTATATCTAAAAATGATGATAGAAAAAAGTAATTTATATAAAGTTCGAACTATCACATACACCGAATATGGTTTTCAAGATGATCTAAGGGGGATCTACAATAAATATGGAAATGATGTTTCAATAATAAGCGTAGGGTTGGAAAAAGACATAGTTGATATTTTGCCATTAATCAGGTTTATATTTACATATAAGGTCCCTTTTTATGCTGTAGTAGAGTGCTTTAGTGGGCTTTTTTTGGAAAAGTATTATGTTGATTATTTTAATTATAGTAATATATATGCATTTACAGATTTCATTAGTGATGAAAATTATTCATTTTACACCAAATATAAAGAATTCTATGGAACTAAACCTAAGGCAGAGGCTCTTATAGGATATGATATAATATTATATTTATCAAACCTTAAAACAGAAAAAAAATATATGCCCCAATATCTAAGCGGAATTGTGAGTATTAATGCTGAATCAGAGGAAGTTATTAGGACTTTAAGATATTACTATATAAAAAATAATGCTATACAATATTATGATGAACTTAAATTATTTTGAGTATCTAATTGGAAAGAATGATTATAAAATGTATGATATTTTTAAAATAATGAATTGCTATAAAAATATAATTCTGTTATACTACTGTACATGAGGTGAACTGTGAAAATGGTTAAAAGAGAAAAAGCTGAATATGCTGTGCAATCAGTAAATAATGCCATTGATATATTAGAGTTACTGGCTGATACAGAGGGCGAGCTGTCAGTGAGCGAAATAGGTCTTAAATTAGGTTTAACAAAAAATAATACATCAAAAATATTAAATACTTTGGAATTATTTGGTTATGTAGAATGTAATAGATATACTGGAAGCTACAGGATTGGTGTTAAAACTTTTCAAATATCTCAGTCATATTTAATTAATATGAATCTGTTTGATGTATCTAAGAAATATTTAGAAGCCATAAGAAATAGATTAAATGAAACATCCTATGTAAGCGTTTTCCATGATGGAAATATTATATACTTGAACACAGTAGAAACACATAAATCTGTTCGAGTTAGATCCCGCATTGGATCAATTAAACCAGCCTATGCTTCAGCTAGCGGGAAGGTTCATTTGGCAAATATGGATCTGGAAAGTATAAAAAGAATGTATGAAAATAACATGCAAAAATTTACAGAAAATACAATTACAACAATAGATTCACTAGTTACAGAATTGGAAAAAATCAAAAAAAATGGATATGCTGTAGATAATGAAGAATTCGAAAAAGATGTAATAAGCGTAGCAGCTCCTATATATAGTTTTATAGGTCACGTTATTGGGGCAATGAGTACCAGTATCCCCACCATAAGATGTTCAACTGAAAGAATAGAAAAAGAGATTGCTCCAGTTATTATTGAATATGCTGGAGATTTGTCGAAAAAATATGGATACAAATTACAGTAACTGTAAAATATTAATTATGATTAAATTAAATTATTCAGCAGATTTTGAAAATTAAATCAAATCTATGATTAATCATATTTAAATTTATTTTTTACAATGGAATTCTAAAACCTAAAATAAATGTGTAATTAAAGCTCACAGTTTTACTTTGCAATTACTTGATTGTACATTAAATATAAGAGAAATCAAAAAATAGGAAGAATATTGCTAATATTTCAAGTGTAATTTTAATGGGAATATGCTGCAAAGATATTAATATAAACAACTTGATAATTTAATTGACAAACATGTATATATGCTTTAATTACTAATATGCATACATCCCTATCAAAGGAGAAGTTAGTCGATAAAATTATTGAACTTGCCCTTGAAGAAGATGGCCCAGACATAACATCAGAGTCAATTTTTTCATATAACAAGAGATCGGAATATGCTATATCTTCAAAAGCAAGAGGCTTGGTTGCAGGTGTACACATTGCAGAAAAAATATTTAAAAAAATTGATCCAGACTGTTATTTTGAAACTTTAATAACAGACGGAAACATTGTGAACTATGGAACCAAAATTGCCACTGTTTCTGGTACAACTATAGCATTATTAAAAGCTGAAAGAGTAGTTTTAAACTTTATGCAGAGGATGTCTGGCATTGCTACCAAAACAGCTGAATTTGTTGAAAGAGTTAAAGATACAAAGGCCAAAATTCTTGATACAAGAAAAACCCCACCAGGTTTAAGAATCCTTGATAAATATGCTGTGAAAGTTGGTGGAGGTGTAAACCACCGATTTGGTCTTTATGATTTGGCTTTGATTAAAGATAATCATATAGATTGCGCTGGTTCAATTGGCAGTGCTGTTAGCATGGTGAAGAAAAAAAATCCCCATATACAAATTGAGGTTGAGGCAAGAACACTTAGTGATGTAAAAGAATTGATAAAGCTCGATGTTAATATGATTATGCTTGATAATTTTACAATAGATAATTTAGAAAGGGCAGTATCTATTGTAAATGGTAAAATTCCCTTAGAAGCTTCTGGTGGTGTCACACTAGATACTGTTAGAAATATTGCATTGACAGGAGTTGATTTTATATCTGTTGGTGAATTAACCCATTCAGTAAAGGCTCTTGATATATCTATGAAGGTGTTGGCCTGAAATGACAAGAGAAGAAGCAAAGCAGATAATTGCAAAAACTAAAAAAGTCTTTGGGAATAAACTTGTCATATTGGCACACCATTATCAGAGTGATGAAATTATAGAATTTTCTGATTATGTAGGTGATTCACTTGAACTTGCGAGGCAGGTTACACATTTAACTCAGGCAAGAATTATTATATTCTGTGGTGTATATTTTATGGCAGAAACTGCTGCGATACTGGCACCAGATAAAGATGTATATATACCTGATAAAAATGCAGGTTGCCCTTTAGCTGATATGGCTATTATAGATAATGTATTGAAAGCATGGGAAGTAATTAGCAATCTTGGAAAATCTGTCGTGCCAATAACATATGTTAATTCTACAGCAGAAGTTAAGGCTTTTTGTGGTAAATACAATGGGACAGTTTGCACATCCGGGAATGCAACAGAAATATTCAAGTGGGGATTAAAAAGCTTTGGAAAAATATTTTTTTTACCAGATAGGAGTTTGGGCAGAAATACTGCATACTCATTAAATATTGAGGATAGCGATATATTTGAATGGGATTTTACAAAAAAACACAGTGAGAATGACGTTGAGAATTTAAGAAATGCTAAAATAATACTGTGGAAAGGGTACTGTCCCGTTCACTGGCCTGTATTTTCAGTTAATGACATTAACAGATTAAGAGCTTTATATCCTGATATTAAAATTATTGTTCACCCTGAATGTGATCCTGAAGTAGTTAAAGCAAGTGATATGGCTGGATCGACCTCTAGAATAATAGCTTTTGCCAATGAACAAAAAAGTGGAACAAAAGTAGCCATTGGAACAGAGTACAATTTAGTTAACAGACTTGCCA
>DHGE01000039.1 GCA_002402635.1 Deferribacterales bacterium UBA4806 | reverse complement strand
AATCTCATATTGTTCATAGCCGTATTTCTCAAAAAAATTAATCATATTAGTGATTTGTTCATTAAAAGAAGAGTAAAAATGCTTTAGATAATCATTATCTAAGGAATAACTATATGCAGAAATGTGTGAAAAGCCTAAATTGACAGCTTCTTTCAATGATATGAATATTTTTTTTGTGCTGACAAGGGGGATATCATAAATTAAATCAATGCTTAAATTTTCTAAATCATAATATTTCATTATAGTATCTATTGTTCTAAAAACCACACTAGAACTGTGTATGCGGCCTAAAAAATATAAAACGTCATTGTCAAAACTCTGAACTCCTAGGCTAATTCTATTTACACCATAATTATAAAATAACCTGACTAGGTCTTCTGTTGTTGACTCAGGATTTAGTTCTACTGTAAATTCAGTAATATTAGAAAAATTAATGAGGTGTCTCAAATGTATAAGTAAGTTTTCAAATATCACTATAGGCATAACAGAAGGAGTCCCACCTCCAATATAGATAGTGTCAATAGACTGATCGGTAATTTCCCTATTTAATTCGACGAAAATTGAGTTTAAATATTTTTTGATTATATCAATATCATAATTTTCAATAGAGTAAAATGAGCAATAGAGACACTTCTTCTTGCAAAAGGGAATATGAATATATAAACCTGCCATTATAATATAATATAGATTGTCTCTTAATAGATTTCTATATATAGTATTTTTCTTATTCAACAAAAAGTTAATTATTTATGCTAGAGCTTTAAATATTTCTCTTTAAACCTTAATAAGGTAGATAAGACTTTTGCAGCCTTTGCCTCGATAAGGATTTCTTCGGTTACCCACAACTGTCGTAAACCGTTTTCTATCTCCTTTATATCCAAACGTGGTTGAATAAAGTTAGTGTTATTGTCTATTATTGTACCAAAAAGGAAGGCTTTTTCATTAGTGAGGCCAGCCGAGCTGTAAACGTATCCTAGGTTAATAAGTTTTTCAGGTGAACATAACAAACCAACTTCTTCTTTTAGTTCTCTTATGGCTGCATCTATTATTGTTTCATTGTTTTCTATTATGCCTGCAGGGAATTCAATGAGTCTCTTCCTTACAGGAATTCTGTACTGTTCAACAACAAGATATTTGTTATTATCTTTATTGTAGACACAAATAATAACAACTCCTTTTGTATTTTTTCTAATAACATATTCCCAACCATTTTCAGAAACTAATTCTAAAAAATTTCCCATAAATTTTAAGAGTGTGTCATATACTCCTGTAACTCAATTAGAGTAGTATATTGTGATTCCTGCAAAATATTTAACATTTTAATAAAAGCTTTAGCTGTTATTGTTGCATCATACATAGCTCTATGTCTTGTAAAACCATTTTCATAATTCTTTAACTTAAAGGTTTTAATTATTAAATCTAAACTGCTATTTGTATATTGAGGGTAAATATTATTGAAAAGCCTCTGTGTGTCTATAATTATAAACTCAGGGAATTTTAACAAATACTCTCCCATTTCATGCTTTAAAAAGGATACGTCATGTCTAGCATTATGAGCAACTAGTATGCAATTTTTAGAGAAATCAAGAAAATCGTAGATAATATAGTTAAATTCTGGAGCATTTTTAATGTCTTTATATGTAATACCATTTATTTCTGTTGCCTCTTTAGGAATATCTCTATTCGGATTAACAAAACTTAAAAATTTTTCAGCAATTTTGAATTGTCTTTTAATCTTTATGGCACCAATCTCTATAATTTTATGTCCCATTAAAAAATTAATTCCTGTGGTCTCAAGATCAAAGACCACGTACTCTAGTTCTGATAATGGAGTATCTAATAAATCGATAACCCTGTTAAAATATAATTTATCCATGCTTATTAATATGTTTTATTATCCTGAGATTGTCAAAAAGTATTTTTAATTATTGAAATATTATGTGAAAAGAAAATAGTAATTTAAAATTTTATATCCTATAATAAAATAAATAAATTTAATAATCTGGAGGAAATTATGGAATATAGAATTGAAAAAGACAGCCTGGGAGAGTTAAAAATAGATAATAATAAATATTATGGTGTACAAACTGTAAGAGCTTTGAATAACTTTAAAATAAGTAATTTTACTTTACCTTTAGATTTCATAAAGGCTGTTACAATGATAAAAATGGCTGCTGCTACAGTTAATGTGAAATTAGGTTTGCTTGATGAACATATTGGAGATGCAATTATCAAGGCTGCTAGTGAAATTTTAGGAGGAAATTATTCAGATCAATTTCCTATAGATGTATATCAGACAGGCTCGGGCACTTCAACAAATATGAATGTAAACGAAGTTATTGCTAACAGAGCCTGTGAGATTTTAGGTGGTGAAAAGGGAGATAAAAAATTATGCCATCCTAATGATCATGTTAATAAGGGACAATCCAGCAATGACGTTATTCCCAGCGCTATACATATTTCAGTGGTCTTAAAAGTGGAAGGTCTTTTATTGCCAGCAATGGAGAATTTTATGAGATTGCTTTATGACAGAGCCAAGGAGTTTATGAATATTATAAAAATAGGAAGAACTCACCTGATGGATGCAACACCTGTTACTTTGGGACAAGAATTTTCTGCATATGGGAGGCAGATTGAACTGTCTATAGAGAGAGTGAAAGGTGCTCTAAATTGCCTTTATGAACTTCCTCTTGGAGGGACAGCTGTAGGAACTGGCATCAATACTCATAAAGATTTTGGAAAATTAACGATTGAAGAAATATCTTCAATTACCGGGACGAATTTCTATCAGGCTAAAAACCTTTTTGAAGGTTTATCTTGTAAAGACGGCGTAGTATATTTTTCTGGAGCATTAAATACACTAGCTTGTTCCATAATGAAAATTGCTAATGATCTAAGATTGCTAAATTCAGGCCCTAGATGTGGCTTTGCTGAAATAACACTTCCTTCTTTGCAACCAGGAAGTTCTATTATGCCGGGGAAAGTTAACCCTGTTATCCCTGAGGCAGCAATTCAAGTGGTTGCTACTGTTATGGGATTGCATCAAACTATAAGTATTGCTGGTTCATCNNTTTATGATTGAAATCTTAACAAATATAGTGGTTCATTTAAATGAAAAATGCATAGCTAGTCTAACACCTAACGTTGATAGATGCAATGAATATGTAGAATGGTCAATGGCTTTAGTTACGCCTTTAGCAGCTAAAATTGGATACGATAGGGCTGCCGAAATAGCATATGAAGCTTATAGAGAAAAAAAGAAAGTAAAAGATTTAGTTGTTGAAAAGGGCATATTATCCTCTGAGGAAGCTGAAAATCTTTTTGACCCTAAGAGAATGATTTGAAATATATTATCCAGTTTTAAATAATTTATTTCATTTATGAGTTAATAAGATGTATATAGAATATATTGTTTTAGTTAAAAAAATACAATGAACATAATGTATTACAATAATTAATTAATTATTTATTTAACAGATCTTTTACATAATCCAAAAAAATTTCTTACAAAAGACATATATACTTTCTTAGAAAATCAAACATTAAAGGGACAACAAATGAAATTTAAAGCTTTTGTCGTCGTTTTTTTGCTTTTCACTATAAATGTTTTTCTTTTAAATGCAGATGAGCACTTAG
This sequence comes from Deferribacterales bacterium UBA4806, assembly GCA_002402635.1. Lineage (GTDB taxonomy): Bacteria > Chrysiogenota > Deferribacteres > Deferribacterales > UBA228 > UBA228. Next base: position 2,937 of record DHGE01000039.1, on the reverse strand, counting down.
AATTGGGAAATCCATCTAACGCTGTTAAGGATATTTATTCAAACAGAAATTATCTCATTGAAAGAGATCAGTATACTCTATCCTATGATAATGAATCGGCGATTCCTAATTGGGTGAGTTGGCATTTGGGGATCAAAGATTTAGGGGATGCTAAAAGGTCTAACTCTTTTTATACAGACAACTCTCTTCCTGAAGGGTGGTATAGAGTGACACCTAACGATTATACTAATGGAGGCTTTGATAGGGGTCACATGTGTCCATCAGCTGATAGGACTTTAAGTAAAGATGCTAATAAAGAGACCTTTTATATGACAAATATTGTGCCGCAAACAGCTGCAAACAATCAGGGACCATGGGCAGCTTTTGAAAATTACTTAAGATCGCTTGTAAAAGATAAGGGGAAAGAAATATATATCGTAACTGGTTCATGGGGATTTTCTAATGGCACTATCAAAGATGAAGGTAAGGTGAAAATTCCCACTTCCACATGGAAAGTGGCTCTCATATTAGATGAGGGACCCGATGATATTAATAGAATAGATAATAATACTAAAGTAATAGCTATAGAAATTTCGAACGACGATTCTTTAGACAGAGATTGGAAAAAATATTTAACCACCGTTAATTACATAGAACATTTAACTAATTATGATTTTTTTTCTGAGATTGATGACACTATAGAAGAAGTTATCGAGAGTAAACTCTTTGATGATAAAATATAAATTTTATACATCTTTATTATCTAATTCTACATATTCATAGAGTTTGCTTGAAAAGAAAGGAAGTCCAGAATCAACCCTTGCCCAGGGTGAAATCATTCTGATCCCCCCAATGGGGTTATTAATAAATTCATCCTTTGCACTTTCTATAGCTTTTGAGTATGATTCAATAGCGTTTATTTCATCATGTCTATCAAACTTTAGGCCATTAAACTTTGCAAGAGCATTGTATGATTCTACTGCAGTTGATGATTCTTGAAAGTAAGTAGAAATTAAAGTTCTAAAAAATGAATCAGACATCACAATTGAATGCTGTGAAAGTATCCTGAAGAGTGTTTTAGCAATATCAGCAGCCATCTTTAGGAGCCCTGTAGTAGGAGATGATGGATTTATCTCGCTATGCTTATGTTCATAGGTGTCCATAATTTCGACTTCACATATCCTGTTTGTAGCTGTATTATAGTAAATTTCAGAAAGAAGTGATACTTCCAACCCCCAGGTTGGTGAAAATCTTATATTTCTAGCCAAATCCCTAATAATTGCAAATTCTCCAGATAGGGCATATCTAAAACTATCTAAATATTCTAAAAAATCATTTGGACCAACAATACTTCTGAGGGCTCGTATAAGCGGGACATAAAAAAGCCTCTTTACCCTCCCATATATTCTATCGGTGACTCTTGCATAATAGCCTTTAGAGAACTCATAGTTTAATCCACGATGAACGATCGGATAGACGAGTTTTTCCACCAATCCCTTTTCATAATTGATAATATCACAATCATGTAAGGCTATTGCATAGCTGCTGTTGTCGGCTAAAAGGTAGCCTAAAGCCATCCACACAACTCTGCCCTTCCCAGGTATGTTTAGTGGAAATCCCTCTTTTATAAGTTCATCATATAGAGACTGCATTCTATCTCCATGGTTCCAGATTATTCTTACCTTCTGTGGAAGATCTTTCATGATATTCTTAACTTCAAGAAATTGTTGTTTATTTGCTTGATCTAAGGAAAGAACAATCATGTGTACACTTNNTAAAGGGACGGTAGAAGGAGAGCTATTTTTCTATTTTTTGCATTTTCTAGTAGGTCTTTTTCAAAGTCGTCAATATTTCTTTTTTTAATGTTCTGTATTGTTGTAATTACTCCATTTTGATAAAAATCAGCCATTATATCCTCCATTGTAGGTCAAGATCTTTAATATCATTTCATTAAAGCCAGCAGGACCTATTAAGTTGCTTCTTAGTATCTTGTTTATATTAATATTTTCAAAGGAACCGTCGAACTTTTTAACAAGTATCGGGATATCAACAACCTTAAACATATCCACATCATTTTGACTGTCACCTATACCAATAGAGATATATTTATCACCCATTAGTTCTTCTAAATGTTTTTGCATTATCTTTATTGCATTTCCCTTATCTTGATTAATACCCACAAAATGGTAAAATCTCCCGCCCTTTAGAATTTTAATTTCATTTAGCTGAGCTTTTTCTTTAAGTAGTGGCAATTTTGCTTCGTCTTCTCCTAAGAAGATGAAGGGTTCTGAAAATTGCCTATCCATACTTTTGATTGTTTCCTCTTCAGTTAGTCCAGTATAATTAGAGAGTTCTTTAACTGAAAATTCACTATATAATTTAATATTAAATCCAATATTCCTCAAGTATTTTGCAAAGTCTAATATAATCGATCTTTTTATACCAAGGCATATGCACTTATAATTATAATAGTATTCTCCAACATTAATAGTTTTATTATGGTATATACTAGGAAAGAAAATGCCTCCACCATTTTCTACTATGAAAGGCTCTTTAAAATCAAGTTTTTTTAAAATATCAACAGTTTCTTTAAAAGTTTTACTTGTAGTAACTATGCAGGGGATACTATATTCTTTTATATATGCTAATGCATCTAATGCTTCATGAAATGAATAGTTATTATATGACAATAGGGTGCCATCGAGATCTGTAAAGATGATAAAACTCATAAATATATATTATAATAAAAACAAAGTTAAAGGAATTAAAATTTAGAATTTACTTGAAAAAAAAGGACATATCTGTAAGAATTGCCAAAACTTATGTAGGGTGAAAAATATGCGAATTGCTATAATCGGAACAGGTTATGTGGGGTTAGTCACAGGGGCTTGTTTGGCTGAATTTGGTTTATATGTTACCTGTGTGGATATTGACGAAAGAAAAATAAAAAATCTTCAT
>DHGE01000078.1:1256-8966 GCA_002402635.1 Deferribacterales bacterium UBA4806 | reverse complement strand
CCATTTCTATTTTGCAATAAATAATTAGATAGGAGAGATATCTTTACAATTATCAATGGGCATAAAATTACTTATGCTGATGTTATAAGTGCGTTAAATGATTATATATACAGAGCAATACTCGATACATTAGATAAAAGCTATTATAAAAACGACAAAACTCTTGAATGTTATATATATTATCCTGAAACATATTTTGAATATATAGAGTTAAAGCTGAATAATATAGATCAGGATATAGATCTATTTAAATACATAATTATTGATCAAACAAGAAGGGTATATCTATATGATTTTATAAAAGACGTATCTGATAAATTTGATGTTGATATGTCAAGGGTGAGGATGGAAGTGGCAGAACTTATAAACGCCACCTATCCAGTAGTTGTTCAAAATGTTGTTGAATTAACTGTAAAAACATTAAAGAATATGTATGAATGCCATTGTATGGTTTATGGTAAATTGCCAAAATTTAATATAATGTTTAAACCATTTGAAGAAAGACAGTTAAAAAAATATAAAAAATTATGTAAAAGCATAACAATATATAAGCACAGGAATAAAGATATTTACTGGCTATTTAATGATTACTTTAACAAATGGCATCCCTTTAATGATTTAAATTATTATCTTTAGTAATTTAACATAGTATTATATAAAATTATATTAACTAATCTATTTTTATTTTTCCTATTCTCATACTGTAGAAAGATCTATAAACAAAAATAAGAGCAATTAGTAAAAATATAAAAGCAAAAGTATTTTTCAAAATAACACTTGGCATAGTAACAGCTATTTCAGTAGCAAGAAGACCGAATAGAGTGGTGAATTTAATTACTGGGTTCATAGAAACCGAAGAAGTATCCTTAAATGGGTCACCCACAGTATCTCCAACGACAGTTGCTTCATGTAATGGTGTGTTTTTTTCTTTTAAATCCACTTCGACAATCTTTTTTGCATTATCCCAACATCCTCCAGCGTTTGCCATAAAAACTGCCTGAAATAAACCAAAAAAGGCGATAGCTATTAAATAACCTATGAAAAAATATGGATTGAAAAATGACATAGCTAAAGTTAGGAAGAATATTACAATAAAGATGTTGACCATTCCTTTCTGAGCGTAGATGGTACAAATTTTTACCACTTCTTTACTATCTTTAATAGATGCTTTTTCTTTATCGAGTTTTATATTGTTCTTGATATAAACAACCGCTCTATAAGCACCAGTTACTACAGCTTGTGTTGAAGAACCTGTAAACCAATATATTACACATCCACCCATAATTAAACCTAGTACAATAGTTGGCTGGACTAAACTTAGATGTGCCATAACATTTCCATACAACCTTTCCAAAAGTATAATAATGCCGAATACCATAGTTGTGGCGCCAACAACAGCAGTACCAATGAGAACAGGTTTAGCAGTTGCTTTAAAAGTATTACCAGCTCCATCGCAAGCCTCCAAGTAGTGCTTAGAATGTTGGAAATCAGGTTCAAAGGAAAAGTCCTTTTTAATGTTCTCTTTGATGCCTGGTATACTTTCGATCATAGACAACTCATAAATTGATTGAGCATTATCTGAAACAGGACCAAAGCTATCTACAGCAATTGTTACTGGGCCCATCCCTAAAAAACCAAAAGCTACAAGCCCAAAAGCAAAAACTGGTGCAGCAAAAACAAAGCTTTCAGGCATAATGGCGATGATTGAATGATTTTTAGAAACAATATATGCTACTAACATTAATACAAGTATTGCTAAACCTTCCCAGAAAGCGGAAAAGTTTCCTGCAACAAAACCTGATAAAATATTAAGAGAGGGGCCTCCATGCCTTGAAGCATTGACAACTTCTTCGCAATGTTTTGATTTGGTGCTTGTGAAAATTTTTGTAAATTCAGGAATTAGTGCTCCAGCAATTGTACCACAGCTTATAATAATTGATAATGACCACCAGAGCGATTCGAGAGAGCCTTCCAGATTCCCTAATAATAAATAACTTGCTATGAATGTAATACATATTGAGATAATGGATGTTAACCATATTAGGGAAGTTAAAGGTTGCTCAAAATTAAAATCGCCTTTACTACTATATAAACTTTTACTGATTGCATTATTTATAAAATATGAAAGCAGAGACGTTATAATCATCAGTATTCTCATTGCAAAAATCCATATGATAAGGGTTCCACCCATTACAGGGTTATCAAATAATGCCAATGCAAGAAAAGCTATTAAAGCAACGCCCGTTACCCCATAGGTTTCAAAACCATCGGCAGTTGGGCCAACACTATCACCAGCATTATCACCTGTGCAATCAGCAACAACGCCAGGATTTTTTGGATCGTCTTCTGGTAAATGGAAAACTATTTTCATTAAATCAGAACCTATATCTGCAATTTTTGTAAAAATACCCCCGCATATTCTGAGAGCAGAAGCTCCTAAAGATTCTCCAATGGCAAATCCAATAAAGCATGGGCCTGCTAAATGTTTTGGTATATAGGCAAGGATTAAGATCATAAAAAATAGTTCAACGCTTACTAACAATAGACCAACGCTCATGCCAGAGCGTAGGCAAATATTTATAATATTTAAAGGATTGTTTTGTAATGATGAAAAAGCAGCTCTTGAATTAGCAACCGTATTGATTCTTATCCCGAACCATGCCACACCATAAGAACCAAGAATCCCTAAGATGGAACAGAGAAGTATTATTGATACATTATAAATAGAGGCATGTTGCAAAATTGAAAAGTAATAAATCATACACAAGGCAATTAATATCCATAGACCTAATAAAAATTTACCCTGCTCTGTTAAATAGGTTTTACATGTTTCCCAAATTGTGTTTGAAACAGAGAGCATTGATTCGTGTGCAGGTAGATTTTTAGTTTGTATATATTGGATTATACCAAAAGAAAGACCGATAATACAAATGATTAGGCCAACATTTAGGATAGCAAGTCCACTAATATTAGCACCAAACAAAGAAAAACTTATATTTGATAATTCAGGCAAATTAATATCTGCTTCACTTGCATTTGCTATTGATACAAAAAAAACAAAATAAAAAATAAAAGATAGAACAACAACTAAATAAGACAAGGACTTTTTCATAATTAGAACCTCCATAGAAGATATGTCTAATTTAGCATATTTTTTTAAATGGTCAATATGGACTAAAGATTAATTTTATGAATTTAGGGCTTTTTTTAAATTAAATAGTACATTTAGTGCTTCAATAGGTGTTATATTGTTTAGGTCAAGTGATTTAATTTCATCAATTACTGGATGATCTTCAAATATTAATAGTGGTTGAAGTATTTTTCGTTCACCCTTTGTTGATTTACCTAATTTTGGTAATCCATCAATTCCAAATTCATTTTTTTCTAATTGCGATAATATATCGAAGCTCCTTTTTATAACTTCATCAGGTAAACCTGCTAGTTTTGCTACATAAATACCATAACTTTTCTCCATAGAGCCTTCAATAATTTTTCTCAAGAAAATAACTCTATCCTGCCATTCTTTTACATCTACTTTATAATTTTTAACTCCTGGATTGGAATATTGTAAATCTGTTAATTCATGATAGTGTGTGGCAAAAAGAGTTTTAGACTTAATGTTATGCAATATATATTCACTTACAGCCCAAGCTATTGATATTCCATCAAAGGTAGAAGTTCCTCTGCCAATTTCATCAAGTATAATTAAAGATTTGTTAGTAGCATTTTTTAAAATCTGGGCTGTTTCTTTCATTTCCATCATAAAGGTGGATTCTCCCCTTGATATGTCATCACTTGCTCCTATTCTTGTAAAAATTCTATCAATAATTGGTATTTTTGCCTTGTTTGCGGGGACGTAAATTCCCATATGTGCCATTATAACAATTAAAGCAACCATTCTTATATAAGTGCTCTTCCCTGACATATTTGGGCCGGTGATAATAAAGAAAAGGTTTTTATCATTGTCCATAAACAAGTCATTAGGAATAAATGGTTCCATACTAAAACTCTCTACCAAGGGATGCCGTCCATTTATGATTTCTAACTCATCAAAATCTCCAACAGCTGGTTTATTATAGGAGTATTCGCAAGATACGTCACTTATCGATAAAATTATATCCAAATATGCTATTATGTCAGATGTCTTTTTTAAATTGTCTTCATAGGTTAAGACTTTGTCTTTAATTTCAAGAAAAATATTGTATTCAAGTTGAGAGATCATCATTTCTGCTTCTAATATTTTACTTTCAAGTTCTTTTAATTTATCAAAGGTGTATCTCTCAACATTTGAGAGAGTTTGTTTCCTTATATAATAATTAGGAATTTTTGTAATGTGATTTTTACTTATTTCTACTATATAACCAAAAACTTTGTTATATTTGATTTTTAAGTTATTTATTCCTGTTTTTTCTTTCTCTTCCTTTTCTAAGGATATTATAATATTTCTACTTTCCATTTTTAATTGCCTAAGTTCGTCAATATGCTTATCGTAACCTTTTTTTATAATACCTTCAGTTTTAAGAGTATTTGGAGCATCCTCGTTTATACTTTTATTAATTAGCTCATATAAGTTCTCAAAATTTGGTATATTTACTCCTATATCTTCTATGGGTTCATAGTGCTGTTTCAATAGATTTTTTTTTATTTCAGAGATATTTTCTAGTGAATTCTTTAACCATATTAAATCACGTGGAGTAGTTTTCGAAGCTGAAATTCTTGTTATTATCCTTTCAATATCATATATTTTAGATAGATAATCTCTTAGTGTAACCTTGATAGAGGAGTTATTAATAAAAAATTCAATTATCTCTTGCCTTTTATAAATTTCTGAGGGTTGTTTTAATGGATAAAGAATCCATTTTTTTAATTCACGGCTTCCCATTGCTGTTTTGCAACGATTTAACAGTTTGTACAAAGAATAATGGGCATTTATAAGTTCCAGCGTTGTTTCAACTTTGCTGTCAAAATATAAATAATCGCCTCCTGTAAAAAATCGGGGTTTCCTTAATTTAAGTTGATATAGCTGTGATTCTAAATGATTAATAATAATATATAAAACCCTTTTAAAACCTTCTTCTGAAATTCCTAAAGAGACAGGATCTGTTAAACCAAAATATTGTAAAAGTAATCTTTCTAAAGTTTTACTAGATATTTTAGGGTTACATTTATTAACTGTTATTGTAGGGTTATCAATGGCAATGTAATCAGTAACAATAAGTTCTTGTGGTCTGAAATGGTTTATAAAATCATCAAAATTTTCTCCTCTAGATAAAATTATTTCTCCAGTGGATACATCTACACAACAAAGGTAGTACAATGCATTGTTTTTGTCTATGGCCATTATGTAATTATTGGAAGTATCATTTAAAACTTCATCATCTAAAATCATTCCAGGTGTTATAATTTCAACTACACCTCTTTCAACTAAACCTTTTGTGGTAGATGGATCTGTTAATTGTTCACATATTGCAATTTTCTTCCCGTGTCTTATAAGCTTTGTCACATAACTTTTGTATGAGTGGAAGGGTATTCCGCACATAGGTATAGCATTTGCATCATTTTTGTTTCTTGATGTTAATGCAATACCTAAAATTTTTGAGGCTTCAATTGCATCGTCTCCAAACATTTCATAAAAATCTCCCATCCTGTAAAACAGTATATAGTCATTATACTTGTCTTTAATGCTAAAATATTGTTTAAACATAGGAGTCATTTCTTTATCTTCAACAGAGTTGTTTTTCATAGAAATTTAATATGGTTTAAGTGTTTCAATGCTTTTACATTTATTGCAAATATCTTGGTACTCTGAAAATAGACTATCACATTTCAAACATTTATAATTATACTCATCAACAAGTACTTTTAAAATGTCGTCACTCTTTAGCTGAGCAAATTTTCTAACAATTAATCGTTTTGATCCATTTAACTTAATATTATTACTTAATATATCCAATGCTTTATCTAATCTACTTTTGCGGACATAATAATCAGCAAGATATAGTGCAATGAAGACATCTTTCTCGTTATTTTTTTGTGATTTCAAAATCATTGTGGCAAAATTTTCAATATTATCAATGTCAAAGTATATTTTTTCTAGATTATGCAGATCTGAGTCACTTTTAGCAATTTTTTCATTAATAAATCGTTCTATAGAAGCAATGCAATCTCTAGTATTATTTTTTTTATAGTAATAATCTATTAAAAGCATGTTACCTTTTCTACTCCTACTATAATTTTTTAATCCTTTTTTGATAACTCTTAGGATTTTGCTTGAATTTGTAGGTGCAGCTTCCTCCCCCTCAATGAAATAGCAATATGCTATATATCTTGAGTAGATATTATTTTGCTGTTTTTCTAATCTTTTATATATGTTTATTGCTTTTTCGTATAATTTTAAATGTAAATATGAGTCTGCCATTATTTTATAAATTTCTGGGTTTTTATTTTTTAAAGTATTAGAATAGTATATAGTTTTGTCATAATCACCATAATCATAATATGAGTGAACTAATTCTACCATATTGAAGTACCGTATTTTTTTATCTAAATTTTCTATTGAATTTATATTTTCATGTATTTTTATTGCTCTCACTAGATCCTTTTGTTGTCTGTAAAGCTTTCCCAGAATTATATAATTTTCTGGGCTACTATTTCCATGGAGAATTTGGTTTTTGAAGGTTACAATTGCTCTACTAATATTATTATCAATAATGTAGCCTATACCTTCCAACAGCTGTACTGTTTTATTATTGTCCATTTATGTTTTCTCCTCATCTAAGGGCAAATTTCTAAGCCTTAATAATTCACTATCCTTTTCCTTCTGGGATTTTTTTATTCTATTTAATTCTTTTTTTAATCTCATTCTATCAGTTATAAAAAGTAGATATGTTATAAACATGCCAATTAAAAAAGATATAATCATGACCACGAATAGTGGAAGTTCAATGGGAGCTTTACCAAAAAAATATTTGATGGCAACGGTCTGCATATTAAAGGCTCCAAAGACAACGATAATACATAGAATTACAATTTTCAGTATTAAATTAATGATTTTCATTTTCCCTCCATGTTTCTATTTATTTAAAATATGTATAAAGTTCATCATATAGGTCAAATATATTCAATGAGATAACTTTAGTGTCGCTAATAGTAGGCATAAAATTAGTATCACCATTCCATCTTGGAATTACATGCATGTGTATATGATTTTCTACACCTGCTCCAGCTACTCTCCCAATATTAAAACCGATATTAAATCCTTGTGGTTTCATGTGTTCTTTAAGTATTTTTATTGTAATATCTAAAAAAAGTTTCATTTCTGAAAATGTACTGTTGCTAATTTCTTCAATGTTTCCTGTGTGCTTATATGGTGCTATCATGATATGACCAGGGTTATATGGATAAAGATTAATAATTATAAATGAGTTATTTCCTCTTTTCAGTACAAGATTTTCTCGATCCTTGCTTTCTTTTTCCTTTAGGCAAAAAATACATTCTACATTTTTTATGTTATTACTTTCCTTAATATAATTACTTCTCCATGGAGCCCATATACGTTTCATTTTTGCAATTTGCCTCCAACTTCTTCCAATACTTTACTTATTTTATCATTAATTACAATATCTGCATATATATCAAAGGGTGTTTCTTGAAAATTGATTATAACTATTTTTGCACCTCCCTCTTTGGCCCTGTATGGTAGTAGTGCTG
>DHGE01000078.1:0-1183 GCA_002402635.1 Deferribacterales bacterium UBA4806 | reverse complement strand
TTAAGTTAGTTTCTTCAAATGACTTAATTAGAGAGTTTGTGTTATATTTTTCATTGCAATTTAAACATGCTGCATTAATTAAATTCCCATGCAACTCTAAAACCTTTTTAGAGCCAGCTTTTTGATGGAGGTTATCAATATTTTGTGTAATTATAGCCTTTATATATCCCATTGATTCATACTTTGATAGAAAATAATGGGAAAAGTTTGGTGTGGCATCAAATGTGTTTTTAAGATTTGTTTTTAAAAATTTGTAAAACATTTCTGGATTTTTCTTGAAGTGCCCTATTTCTACTATTTTTTCAGAAAATTGAGACCATAAACCCTTTTTAGGAGACCGAAAATCTGGAATGCCGCTCTCTGTTGAGATGCCAGCACCAGTAAGGACAACTATATTTTTTGATGATTTAAATAATTCAACAAGTAGATTAATGTTATTTTTCAACTTTGCCTCTACCTTTATATATAAAATAGAGATTTCTCAAATAAATAAAAGTTCCACCTGCCTGACCAACTGTGAAGACTATGTCCTTTCTTATTATGGCATATATTAATAACAATAATCCACCGAACAAGCTAAAGTACCAGAAAGATGTCGGTATAACACTTTTCTTGTTTTTTTCACTAAATATCCACTGGATAAAAAAACGCATAAAAAAGCAACATTGGCCAGCAAAACCAATAGTTAAGACTAGGACATCAGTCTTATACATTTTTATCCCCTATCTTATAGTCAATATGTCTTTTAATCATCCAACGTATTGCTAGAACATCAAAAAAACCTTCAATTGCTCTATGAAAGTTATTATATTTAGATTTACCCTTTGTCCTAGGTCTATGACTTACTTTAACTTCTTTTATTTTTGCACCCTCAAGTTTCATAAGTGTGGGTAAAAATCTGTGTAAACCTTTAAACATCTTTATTTTTTTTAGTATATCCGATCGCATTACTTTAAGTGTGCAACCAGTGTCATGTATTTTTTCATGTGTAAGTATGTTTCTAAAAGTATTGCCAATTTTACTCCCAACTTTTTTCCATGTAGAATCCATTCTTTTGTATCTCCATCCTGCCACCATATCATATGAACCATAATATTTTAACATATCAATAATATCTTTTGGATTATTCTGTAGATCTCCATCCATAGTTATAACTGTATCTCCCTTTGCATAATGAAATCCT
>DHGE01000040.1 GCA_002402635.1 Deferribacterales bacterium UBA4806 | reverse complement strand
TATTCTAAGGCACCATTTTAACAAATTTATAAATTTTATATGTTTACTTATCATTATTGAATATGAATTTGATTTTACTGAAAATTTTTCAATAGGATACGGCAATTTGTCTAAGATGCTCTCCCCTAAATAATCTAAGTATTCTTTATTTAAATTATAAATATTTACAATATTCTTTTTGCCTTCAGGTCTTATTTCAGTACTATAAGTTAATGACAGAGCTTTTAACCAGAACTCTTTCAAATTAAATGTATTCTTTGCCAAAGGAGCTACATTTGTTATTAATGTCAGAATTGCTGTAAACATTGATCTTATTATTTCCTGCTTTATCTCATCATCTTTTACATATACCAACATCATGGGCTGCACGAGTCTTGCCCAGAGATATGGATGAAAGGCATTCATTGATGCCATATTTTTAAACTGATTTATAGTAAATATTCCATACTTCGCCCTTAAAATATTATCATTTAGTTTCGTTTCCATATAATAAACATTAGGAGGTAACAATCTATTTAACAATTCAACAAATGGATTTTTATTAAAGCTTAGATCACTCACTATAACATAAAAATCTGCTACATTATCAACAAAAACGTTAGTTCTTAAACACGAACCATAAAATAATATCGCAAGTATTCTATTTCCATATCTTGAATGGATTTCTTCTAAGAGGGCTTTAACCTCTGAAGGTGTCTCCCCGCAAATTTTTTGTACCAGATAGTCATATAATGGACTTATATGAATACTACAAATTTTATTAACTCTCCACTTTCAATAGTTAATATGTCGGAACTATCTTTCAATTCATATGTTTCACCATCAATAGCTATGCCTTTTATCCCTGTAAGCTCAAATTTTTTTGAATGTAACAGCAGGTAACCATTTTCTTCATTAAAGTGTTTACTCAGTTTTCCCATAAAAAAACAGAATATATTGCGTAAAAAATATTTTGGTTTTTCTTTTATAATTAATGAGTGTAAATCATTATAAGAAAAATTGCCAAGAGATAATATGTCTTTATTCCCAAACATTAATTTTCTCAAAGAAGTAATCACAAAAAGAAGTGAAGAAAACTCCATTTCTCTTTCGTTATCTAATTTACATATAATTGATTCTCCACTGGAATAGTATTTGCTTCTGGTAAACAAAGCATAAATTGTCCTACAAATTGTAATAATTAAACCAGGGATACCTCCAAGCCCTTGTTTTTTCAATCTTTTATTGAAATATACTGATGCCTTATAAATAAGAGACATTCCTATAAAAAACCCATACTCGTCTATTTTATTGGATGGCATTTTAACGTGTACAATTGGTCTTTCTCGTGTCTTCCAGTATGCTTTGTGTACAATTAAATAATGTAAAAATTTTTTGAGAGCATTTTTTTTATTTTCTACTGCCCCAACATCAAGGGCGATCAAATTGGTGGAACCTGAAGGTAAAACAGCAACAAGAGGTGGGTGCTTAAATGGTTTATTCTGAAACATTACTGATAAAATATGTTTTATTGTACCATCACCACCATTTATAACAAGCAAATCAATATCTTCAATTCCTTCTAAAATATTCAATACATTTTTTTGGTCTTTAACAAAAAAATGTTGAACAGTTATATCTTTATCATATGCGTCATACTTTTTTATTATCGCTTCTATTTTCTTTGTTTTATTAATATTTTGCTTTGCAAATGGATTAGTTAAAATACAAACTTTATTAATCTTATCAGTCATTTTTAGTATATAAAAAGTTTATATATTTTCTTTTGATTTACAATTTCTGGATCAATCTCTGTTAGCCACGAGGTCAATTGTCCTTCCTCTCTTTTTTTCATGAAAGCCAATATAAGCCGTATCATTAGAATAATTGAAGATATAACTGTCCACATAGCAACTAAAAATATGCCTATATCATAAACACCAAAAACTGCAGATACTGTTAATATAATGAGATTCGGGTTTCTTCTTGCTATTATTAAACGAAAATAAGAATCAAAGGGTTTCCAGCAAAATATACTGAAAGGAGCCTTCAAAATAAGTTGAAATGAACCCTCACTAAGGCGCCCTAATATATAAAATATAAAAATCATCAAGACTGTTTGATTTATGTTTATAATCGTAATATCCCAATTATCAATTAAACCATAAGCCCAACAAGCATACCAGTACAAAGGATGCAATATATCAATACCATGATCTAATCTATCACCAAATTTCGTTGATGAAACAGTGACTCTTGCTAATTTACCATCAACAGTATCTAGAAAAGTCATAAACCATGCGAGAATTAAACCTATAAGATATTGATTAATAAAAAATAATAGACCTGCCAAAATCGCTAATATTAAACTTAGTGTTGTTACTTGATTTGGAGTAATTTTTTTGTTAACACAGAATTTAACAGCCTTCATAGCTGGCTTTGGCCAGATTAGCCTTGTTACTATATCTGTCACGCCTTTATATGAACCATAGTATAATCTTTTTGCAATACAAGCTGCATCTTCTCTTTCTGTATCCAAAATAAACGGTTTCTCAACTTTTTTGAGTTTGCTATGGAATCCCATACTTGCAACATCAGATACATTTTTAACTGTTAATTCCTTTAATTCATTAGTGCCTATTTCTTTCTTTATTAGTTTTAATACATTATGAAGCTTATCGGATTCTGTATTTATTGCTACAATATCATCTATGTCGGGGCCTTTAGTGATTGCTGTATTATCATTTTTAATTAAGAAATTCAGGATTCTCTCATCCATTATATACCTGCAATTAATAAGTAACACCTTGGATTTTTGTGGTATCAGTTCTATACTATTAACAACATTAATATTCCCCTTTTGCCTGAGGATTTTTTCCATACGTTCTCTTGATGTTAAACCCCAGATTTTAGCACTATTACCACCATAAACATAAGCAAATATATTCATTTATAAGAAAGCCTCACTAACTATATTTATTAAAAGAACCAAAATATCATATTAACCTATTTAATCAATATAAAATTGCTTATTTAAAATATATTTGAAATTTAATAAAAATAATCTTCCTATTTATCATAAAAAAGTGTACATTTCCTCACTTATGGAAAATATTGAGATAAAAACTGTTTCGAATAAAAAGGATTTAATGAATTTTATCAAAGTCCCCTTTCGTGTTTACAAAGATGATCCCTATTGGATACCTCCATTAATCTACGAACGTAAGGAACACTTTAGTAAAAAAAACCCTTTTTTTGAACATGCAAAGGTAGCTTTTTTTATTGCTAAAAAAAACAATAGCTATGTTGGGAGAATAACTGCTCATATAGATTATCTTTACATAAAGCAATATAATAGACAATGTGGTTTTTTTGGTTTTTTAGATGCAATAGATGATTTTAATGTTTTCAAAAAACTTTTCGAAGCTGCAGAGGAATGGGTAAAAAAAGAGGGTATGCAATATATAATGGGACCATTCAGTTTTTCAACAAATGATGAATGCGGTCTTTTGGTAGATGGCTTCGCATCGGCTCCAACTATTATGCTGGGTCATGCTAAACCTTATTATGCTAAATATGTAGAACAATTAGGCTATACAAAAGAAAAAGATCTATATGGCTATTTACTCGATTCAGAAAGAGATTTACCCCTATTTATGAAAAAAATGGTTGAGAAAACTGAAGGTAAAATTGTTGTTAAACCTATTAATAAAAAAGACTTAAAAACATCTACAGAACTGCTCAGAGATATATTTAATGATTCCTGGACGAATAACTGGGGGTTTATTCCCTTTACTGAAGAAGAATTTTACTATGTTGGTAAAAACTTAAATTTAATTGTAGACAATGATTTTGTTAATGTGGCTTACTACAAAGGCGAACCAGCTGGGATGATTGTGTATTTACCAAATCTTAATGAAATAATCAAAGATTTAAATGGAAGATTGTTCCCTTTTGGAATTTTAAAAATCATTTACCGCTTAAAATATAAACAACAAAAATTAGCTCGTGGTGTCCTTTTAGGAGTTAGGAGAAAATATCATAAAAACATTTTAGCAACTGCCATTGTTTCTCATATGATAAAAAGAATGCAAGAAATCTCTAAAAGAAAAGGTGTAAGCACATTAGATATTTCCTGGGTATTGGAGGATAACAAAGGAATAACAGAACTAGTGGAAAGGGGCAATGGTACATTATATAAAATATTCAGGATATATGGTAAAAGTTTAACCTAAATTGACGGTTTATCTGAAAGTAGAGTTTTATTCCTCTATACAACTCATTTAATCACTTATTTTTTCTTCCTTTAATTTTTGCTCAACAATTATAAACACATTTGCAAATGATTAACTAGAAAGGTATAATTAAAAAATAGCTCCCATTAGGAGGTATCAAATGTTAGTAAAAGGTTGGTGTGG
>DHGE01000062.1:970-2512 GCA_002402635.1 Deferribacterales bacterium UBA4806 | reverse complement strand
GAAATTGTTGCAGTAAAAAGAAATGCCGATGAATCTTTGGCAAGGGAATATGGATTAAAATGGGTAAGGAGTCTTAAGTTTTTAGATGAATTGTTGTGTACTTCTAAATATATTTTTCTATGTTTGCCATTAAATATTGAAAGTGAAAATCTTATTGGTGAAAGGGAGTTCTCAATAATAAAACCTGGCAGCTATATTGTCAATCCATCAAGAGGTAAAATTATAAATAAAGATGCATTGTTAAAGGCACTTAGAAATTTTCACATAAGAGCAGCAGCACTAGATGTATTTTGGGAAGAACCAACTGTTAAAGGAGATAAAGACTTAAGGTTGAAAAATTTATTATTAACACCTCATATAGCTGGTGTTACAGATATTTCCTATGAGCATATAGCAAAGGCAGTTGTGAGAAACATTTATCTTATAATAAATAATAAGATTCCTCTAAATTGTGTTAATGTGGACTATATTAATTTTAAAAAATGAGTGAATATTTTAAAAAAATAAATGAGTATAGAAAATACATAAATTCATTCTTAAAAGGAAAAGAAAATGCAGTTGATCTTGTATTATTATCAATGCTAACGGGGGGGCATATTATTGTTGAGGATATACCAGGTTTAGGCAAGACAACACTTGCTCTTGTTTTAGCTAAAAGCTTAAAGCTTACTTTTGGTAGAATCCAAGGCACAAATGATTTGTTACCTTCAGATATATTGGGTTACAATATGTATGATAAAAATAAAGAGGCCTTAAAGTTTATAAAAGGACCAATATTTAATAATGTTATTCTTTTTGATGAAATTAATAGGGCATCTCCTAAAACACAGAGTGCTCTTTTAGAAGCTATGGAGGAGAGAAGTGTTACTTTAGAAGGGATTACATATGATTTGACATTGCCTTTTTTTGTTATTGCTACTCAAAATCCCTATGATGAATATGGGACATACCAACTTCCAGAATCAGAATGGGATAGATTTCAAATGAGATTATCTATTGGCTATCCTTCAAGCCAAACTGAAATTGAAATATTAAAAGAAGGTAGTTTAAGAGACAGAATTCCTGAAGTAAAAGCAATATTTGACCAAAAAGATCTATTTGAAATGCAGGCTTTAATTGATAAAGAAATTTATATTTCTGATAATATATATGAGTATATATTAGAAATTGCAAACAGAACAAGGCAATCAGAGGAAATTTTAGTTGGTTTGTCTACAAGGGCCTGTATTGATGTTGTAAAAATTGCAAAAGCAAGAGCATTTGTTATGGCAAGAGACTATGTTATCCCTGATGATATAGTTGATTTAAACTGCTATACTATGGTTCACAGAATATTGTTTAAGGATGTATTAAAAATAAAGGATAAAGAGCTATTGTTAAGAAAAATCATAGAAGAAGTAAAAATCCCTCTATAATATCATTTACAAAAATAGGTTTTTCGTTTTTTGTAACTACTCTAGCACTGGGTTTTGCAGCTATTAATACTGGTAATAATTTAATATATATAATTGAATCGATGCTTCTATCAATTATTCTGTTTTC
>DHGE01000062.1:0-841 GCA_002402635.1 Deferribacterales bacterium UBA4806 | reverse complement strand
AAAATATTTTTTAAAAAAAGGGGCTTTAATTGTTTAGAAGGAATATATGTGACTTCCATTTATCCCTTTAATTTCTTTATTAGAAGAAAATTTTATACATTAAATAAACAATTTTTAGTTTATCCGGAGCCAAAAGTTCCTTCTGAAGAATTTATTAAAAATGTTGATAATAATCAATCGGATGAATCATTTATAAATAACGTTTTAGCTCATGAAGGTATAGACATTTATGATTTAAGAAATTATATGAAAGGGGATTCCGTCAAAAATATTATTTGGAAACATTTTTTTAGAAATGAGAAGATTCTGGTGAAAAAGTATGAGGCGACTTCTGTAAAATTTGTAATCATAGAAATAAAAAATGATCATAATATTGAAATGATATTAAGTTTTGCCACATATGTTATCAATGATTGTTGCAAAAAAAATATACCCATTGGTGTAAAAATTAATAATACTTTTATTAAACCATCTACAGGACTCGTGCATCGAAATATTTTGTTAAAAAATCTGGCTTTATATGATGAAAGCAACACTACTCCTTAATATAATAAGCTTTACTTCAGCACTATTGGCTTATCTAATAGTTATTTTAGATATAGGAGTTTATTATAATCTTTTCTTTTTGGGAATCTATTTATTTGCAGTATTAAATGAAAGTTATTTACAGGTTAAATTTCCGAAATGGTTGTTAAACGTAGTTGCTGTTTTTTTAATAATACTGTTCACTTATAAAATAAATATGGACACTGTTAATACAATAATTTTAAAAGACTCTTGCACAATTTCCTCTTTCCAAAAATTTCATACTTTTCGTGATTTTTTGTCATAATTTTAGTAT
>DHGE01000148.1 GCA_002402635.1 Deferribacterales bacterium UBA4806 | reverse complement strand
ATGTAGGTTACAGACATTATGATGCGAAGAATATTGAGCCACTTTATCCATTTGGATACGGCCTAACATACACAACATTTAATTATTCAGACTTTAAAGTAGATGTAGATGGAAGTGGTAATGGGAAAGCAAGTATAGTTGTACAAAACACTGGAGAGAAAGAAGGTAAAGAGGTTGTTCAACTGTATAAGGTAAGCCCAGGCAGAGAGTATAAAGAATTAATAAGTTTTAAAAAGACCACACTAAAACCAGGTCAGGCCAAGAGAATTACCTTTTATATAACTCCAACGCTGTTAGCCGATTATGATAATAATCTAGATTATACACTACAGTCTGGTACATATGAATTATCAGTTGGTCCCAATGTAGCAGATATTAAATTTAATCAATCCTTTAATGTTAATAATTCATTAACTTTATGGAAACATTTAGAGTAGGAGGAGATAGAATGAAAAATTTTATTATTAAAATTAAATTATTTGTAGTGATGACATTATTGATTAGTTTTAGCAATACAGTATTTTCTCAAGTGCCAACATTTAATGGAAAACCTATTACAGTACCAACGGATGAGTTAACAATTGAATACATACTGTCCATTTTAAATAGAGCAACAAAAAATCAATCACCTGAACAGCTGCAGACTTTAAAAGATAATGAATTTAAGCAGCTGTGGATCCATATACCAAGCACAACTGTTGTAGGGCATAAGGTTAAGTTAGATGTGCAGGCATGGGATTCCTATGAAAGATTGGCTGCAAGTTTTGAGGGTAGAATTGCCATTTCGTCTACAGATAAAATGGCTAAGTTGCCAAAAGAGTATTTGTTCACAACAGATTTTCCCATTGAGCAGGGTATAATTCCTGGCTATTTAGTGGGTGTATCAGATAATGGTAAACATGCTTTTGAGAACGTTATTTTTAATACTCCAGGTATACATTACATATATGTTAGGAATCTTGACAAAAATGAGCAGTTTATTAGTAATCCAATAAAAGTATCAAATAAGAGTGAAATAAATATTTATTGGGGCGACATTCATGGTCATTCAAATTTTAGTGATGGGGCAGGTTTCCCTAAAGAATATTATAGTTACGCCAAAAATGTTGCAATGCTTGATTTCGCCTGCCTGACAGACCATGATTCCTACATCTCTCCATGGGGTAATGATCCTCAACCATATTTGATGAAGCACTTTTTTTGGCCGCGAATTAAGAAAATTTCAGATAAATGGAATAAATCAGGGGATTTTGTAACTCTCATAGGCTATGAATGGTCTAGCCTTGCTCAAGGTCCAGGAGGTCCTGGTTTTGGTCACTATAATGTGTATTATAACACCGATGATGAGGCACCCTTTTATTCTCATACTGACAATGAAATATTTAATATAGAGGATCTCTGGGCAAAACTGAAAGAGTGGAAACAGAAGAAATCGGGACGAGATGTTATAACAATACCTCATCATATAACAAGGGGAGCAACTCCGATAGACTGGGCATATTATAACCCAGAGTTTGTCCCATTGATTGAAATTTATTCCGAATGGGGCAGCTCTGAAATGTTAACATCTAAAGGGAACACAAAACCATTAAAACATGGAACTGCAGAAATAAAAGAAACGGGTTTTTCTGTGCAGGACGGCCTTGCTATGGGTAGAAAAGTGTCATTTATGGGTTCAGGAGATTCACATGATGGCAGACCCGGTCATTCTTTAATGCATACGGCAGCACACAATATATATCAGTATCCATATGGAACAATTATATGGCATGTCAATCAAACTATGGCTTATCAAACTCATTATCCCAATGGACTTGCAGCTGTATTTTCAAAAGAACTTGAGAGGAAAAATATATTTAATGCACTAAAAAATAGAGCCTGCTATGCTACAAGTCATGTTGATAGAATGCTTATTGATTTTCAGATAAATGGAAAACACTTTTATAAAGAGCAGAATCTAACATTAAATAAGGATGAGCCAAAACTGATCAAAGTTATGGTAGCTGGTGATGGCAATATGAGTAACAGCAGAGTTGAAAAAATTGAGTTAATAAAAAATAACAAAGTAATTTATACACACCTCGGAAATAATCTTGTTGAATCATTTGAATATGTTGATTATGAACCAGTTAAAGGAACTGAATATGAAGGTGGTTATTTTGAGAACGGCAAATTTAAAATAAATAGTTTATCAAAGAAATATTTAGATAAAAGGCCTTCTACAAGCGGAGAGGATTTTTATTATATAAGAGTTACAGAAGAAAACGGTGAGATGGGTTGGGCAGGGCCTATTTGGGTTAAAAGTGAAATGTAATAAACTGATTATGAAATTTAATTATATTTTAGTTTTAGGAGGTCATGATGAAAAAAAATAGAAGAGAATTTTTGAAAACAACGAGTATTTTAACACTCGCAGCTGGGGCATTTGGGTCTTTTACAAATAAAGCATTATCAGAAATTTTAAATCTAAAATCTCAACTTGCAAGAGAAGAACTGCCAAATATCTTGTGGCTTGTTAGTGAAGATAATAGCCCATTTTTGGGGTGCTATGGTGATAAATTTGCAACAAGCCCAAATATTGATAGGCTTGCCTCTGAGGGTTTTCTGTATACCCATTGTTATGCAAATGCGCCAGTATGTGCACCTGCACGCAATTCTATCATAACTGGAGTTTATGCAAATTCGAATGGTCATGAACATATGCGTAGCAACTATAAAAAATCAGATATAGTAAAAACCTATCCTGAATTTTTGCGTAAAGCAGGTTATTATTGTACTAACAATGATAAAACCGATTATAATACATCCTCTATTGACCCTGCAAAAATATGGGATGAAAGCAGTAATAAAGCTCATTATAAAAACAGAGCCTCAGGGCAGCCTTTCTTTGCAGTCTTTAATACAATGATATCCCATGAAAGCAGCCTTCATACATCTACTCCCGAAAATAAGCTTCACCACAACCCTGAAGAAGTAATTTTGCCACCATATCACCCAGCAACAAAAGATATAAAACACGATTGGGCACAATATTATGATAAAATTGAAGAGATGGATACATGGGTCGGTGAAAAATTACAGGAATTAGAGGATGCAGGGCTCTCTGAAAACACAATTGTTTTTTATTATGGTGACAACGGCGGTGTACTACCATTTAGTAAAAGATATGTATATGAAAGAGGTACTCATGTCCCGCTAATAATAAGGATTCCCAAAAAATATAAGTATCTTTATCCAACAGAGAGACCTGGGACAAAAATAGATAGACTCATAAGCTTTGTTGATTTAGCACCAACTCTACTCAGTATCGCTGGTGTCCAAATTCCAGATTATATGCAGGGCAGTGCCTTTTTAGGTGAACAAAAAACAAAAAACCCAAAATATGTTTATATGTTTAGAGGACGCATGGATGAAAGATATGACATGAGCAGGTCTGTTCGCGATAAAAGATTTCGATATATTCACAA
>DHGE01000084.1:1277-2998 GCA_002402635.1 Deferribacterales bacterium UBA4806 | reverse complement strand
TTAATGGGAAGAGATGGCTATCAGGGCATTGATATAATGGATTCAAAATCAGTTGTCGAAGTTGATTGGAATGGTAATATCATCTGGTCTTTTGATAAATGGTGGCAAGATGAAGATGGTACATGGTATTCAAGGCAGCACCACGATTACGAAAGAGAGGGGTTTCCAACAGGCTACTATTCCCCCAATATTAATCCAAAACCATTAGAAGGACACACACTTGTATTGGCTCACGAAGATGTGAATTTTCCATTAGTTACAGACAGAAAACTAATTGATGACGTTATTTATGAAGTAGATGAAGAAGGCAACTTAGTCCCACCAGAAAAAGGTGGTTTTTTTTGGAGGACGACAGATCACTTTGATGAATTAGGTTTTGACGATGACGCTATAAAAGCAATGAGGCTAGCAGCAAGAAATTACAACGCCTATGACTGGTTTCATATGAATTCAATAAGCTTATTGGGAGAAAATAAATGGTATGATAATGGTGATGACCGGTTTAACCCTAAAAATATTATAATCTCTTCAAGAAATACAAATATTATAGCAATTATAGATAGGGATACAGGTAAAATTGTCTGGCAAATTGGTCCTGATTATGAAGATAAACCATACAGTAAACTTGGCAAAATAATTGGCCAGCATCACCCTCATATAATTCAGAAGGGCTTACCAGGTGAAGGAAATATTTTACTTTTTGACAATGGTGGGGCAGCAGGTTATGGCCCTTTTTTGGATAAAGAATATTTACCAAATATGTTTCCAAGCGATTTAAGGCTATATTCACGTGTTATAGAATTTGATCCAACAACATTTGATATAAAATGGGAATATATTGATAAAAATCTATTAACGGTGCCACTCTCAGGAGAATTCCATCGCTTCTTCAGCGTATATATCAGTTCAGCTCAAAGACTACCCAACGGCAATACTCTCATTGATGAAGGTGCAACTGGCAGAATTATTGAAGTCACAAAGGAAAAGGACGTCGTTTGGGAATATATTTCTCCATATGTGGGCCTAAGTTTTAATGCAGTCTACCGTGCCTATAGAGTGCCTTCAAAATGGTTAAAAGATGAAAATGGTAATATGTTAAAAGGTGATAACGGTAGAGCTTTAACAGATTATGACTTAAATGATAATTACAACTGTTGGTAATTGTTGTAATATAATAATATTATTAGGTAGGCAAGTTTTTAATAAGCTTGCCTACCTATAATCAATTTTAATGGGTCAACTTCCTCCCTTAGTATTTTAAGTTCCTCGCTTGTTGGTGATTCAGTGGTAGCAATCTTTGCATCTTTTAATAATTCAAAATCTGTATTATCCTCTATTTCCTTTAAAGTAACTCCTGGATGAATTGATTCTATCTTCATTTTCTTTGTTATTTCATCAAAACAATAAATCGCTAAATTTGTAATAACCTTATATGGCCCTGTATTTGGGGGTAGCCCCGCCCTTTGCCTGGCATCACCACCTGATAGATAACCAGGTGTGGTAATAAAATCAACTTTTTTTACAAATCTTCTTTTAGACTGTGGTGTAATTACCAATATTTTATTTGCAAGAGAGCCAAAATCACAGGCACCACCGCTTCCAGGAAGCCTTACTTGAGGTTTGTAATAATCATCACCTATCATTGTTGAATTAAGATTTCCATACATATCAATTTGAGCTCCACCTAAAAAACAGTACTCAACCAAACCTCTCTGCAGAGC
>DHGE01000084.1:293-1253 GCA_002402635.1 Deferribacterales bacterium UBA4806 | reverse complement strand
ATTCCACCTGCTTCAAACATAATTATGAGATTGGGAGAGTATAATTTCTGAGCAAGCATTGCAGCAGCACATGGAGCTCCTGTACCAACAGACACAACAGCATTGTCTTCCAAAAGTCTGCTGGCTGCGCATATCATTAATTCCATTGGATTATATTCACTCATTCATAGCCCTCCTCTACACCCAATAATTCTTCTTTCTTAATAAGTTCATTTATTCTTTTAAAACCTCCATTTAAATTTAAAAAATCATAAAAATCTTTTACTTTGAATATATTATTTTCAATATACTCCTTATATTGCTCATCATTTTTCTCTATTTCTAAAATTTTTAATAAATGCTCAACATCCATAAAATATTTATATGGAACACACCCCGGATAGCCACCAAAGGGAATATGTACAACAGCATCTACTAAGTAATATGGAATTGTTGTATGTTCTCCATTGTTTTTAAAATATTCTTCTGGCACAAGTTCTTCAGTTGTTATTATAAGTTTCTTTGTGGCCCTTGCAATATCTACATCAGAGACCAATATACCTCTAATATGGGCATTGCCGTAAATATCAGCTGCATGAACATGTATTATTGCAACATCAGGATAGAGCGCAGGAGCTGCTAAAAGTTTTTTCTTTGTAAAAGGACATTCTATTTCTACTCCAGCTGAATATTTTTCGGTGTCAGTTCCAAGCATGCTTCTAACAGGAATAAATGGAATTCCCATGGAGGCAGCTTTCAATCTCCAGGAAATAACGCCATTACTCCAATCTGTGTATTTAACTTTTCCTGATTCAAAATATCTTCTCATAGCCTTAGATACACCCATTGCCTCAAAAGCTAAACCGTAGGAGACATCACATCTGTTAAAACATTCACCCATTGTCAAAATTGAACCATCAAGACTAGACATATGAACAGAAAAACCAAGATTCTTTTTGCCTTGTCTTACAATCTCCATTA
>DHGE01000084.1:0-209 GCA_002402635.1 Deferribacterales bacterium UBA4806 | reverse complement strand
TCAGTAAAAATTTCACCTTTATTTTTCATTAATTTCCTCAATAAAATTATTTAATATGAATATTTACCACAAAATCATCGATTCCTGAGCAACAAAATATAAGATTTCATTAGTAACATCAAAAGGTGTTCCAGATAAAAGCCTTGTCTGTTTTAGTGTGCCTTCAACAATTAATGGAATATCCTCTTTTGTGTATCCCAAAGCTGACA
>DHGE01000083.1 GCA_002402635.1 Deferribacterales bacterium UBA4806 | reverse complement strand
CCTGATAGCCATCTCTTCCCATTAAATAGCCTCCAGGCAACATTTTTGCTGGGAATGCATATATATTAAATGTTTTAACAACTTTGCCTTTCATATCAATAAGTCTTATTCTTTGATTGTCCATAGCAAGCATCGGTATTGGTGTTAAAAGTGTATAGCCTTTACATGTTTTTTCTTCATTATTTTTTTGTAAGCCTGAGATAGGAGGGGGTAATTGAATAGATGGTAGTTGTTGTGCTACAGATTTACTAAAAGAGACAGCTTGAATAAACATCAAAGATATTAATAATAATTTTTTGTACATACTATTCCTCCAATACCTTAAAATTATTTGTCTTTAAAATTTCTTTACTTTTCTGTAAAATAAACAACTACTTTTTATTGTCAATCTACTATTCTAAAATATTTAAGAACTCAGGGTTCACTTCATCCATTGTAATAATTTTGTGACAAGTATCACAATCTGAGGAAATTTTAGATCCATCTTCAGCTATATGATTACCATCATGACATCTAAAGCATCCCGGAAATTTGTAGTGGCCTATATTGTTTGGGTATGTATTCCAGGTGACATTCATTTCTGGAAAAACATTTTTTCTATATATATTTTGGATAGTTTTTATAGCTTTGTTTATCTCTTCAGATTTATTATTATAAATTTCTGGATATTTTTCTTTGTAAAACCCTTCTATGTTATCTCTAATTTTCTTTTTAGCGTTTTCTGAGTTAATATCTAAGTTTTCTAAAGTTTCAGTTCCAATTTTTTTTATGTAAGGTAATTTTTTATTTATTTCTCCAAAATTTAAAGCTCTATCTATTGCTTCAGCTGGTAAATAAAAAATATGAGTTGGTCTATTATGACAATCTATACAATCCATTAATCTTTTTTCAGCTCTTGCAATATCAATCTTATTCTCATCAAATTCAGGAGTTTTATAAATTATTTCTTTACCGTTAGTTTCAACTCTGACCCATTCAATTTTCTGTCTTTTTTTATCTGTTGCAATGTAAGTTGTGTTTTTTGTTTTATCTATGTGCCAGCTATGAATTCCATTTTCTAAAGGACCTCCGCCAACGTGTAAATTGAGGATGGTTTTTCTTGGTGTATTTTTCTCATCTTTTCCATACCTTGTTATGATTTTCAGTTGACTGCCGCTGAAATGTTCAGGCCAATGGCACTGTTCGCATGTATCCCTTGAAGGCCTTAAGTTTTCAACTGGACTTGGTGTGGGTCTGTGGTATGTTTTTAACATTGTGGCAAAAACCTGTCTGACCCCTGATATTTTTGATTTTACAAACCAATCGGCACCTGGACCAATGTGACATTCAACGCATTTTACCCTTGCGTGAGGAGAGTTTGTATAAGAGACATATTCTGGTTCCATTACTGTGTGGCATACTTTCCCACAGAATGTAACGGTATCCATAAAATGAATACTATGATATATGGCAATGGATAGTACTAAAAAAGTAGCTATAATAATGGAGATTGACAGTGCAAACATTTTCCTGGTATGCTGCTCGTTTAAATCTATTGTAGGATAGGGTGATTGATTTTTCCCAAGAGATGACAAACGTTTCCTTTCTATATGATCTTTATAAATACCAATAAGTAAAATAACGATTCCAGCTATGAAAAATATTGGCAATAATAGAAAAGCCATAATACCTATATATGGTGTTATTTCATATCCTGTTACGCCGATTATAATGAAAAAAATAATCATAAAAGCACTTATAGTTGCAGTTAGTGAACCAATAAGGGTTATCCAATTTCTGCCAAAAAGACCAAAAAATAGATTGTAAAAATTAGTAGCTAATTTAAACATATAAACACCTCAAATGTTATAATTTCATTATTGATAGTAATATATAAAAAAACAGTGATACAAGTCCACCAAATATTTCTAATGGTACATTAGTTGGGTTATAAAAATAACCAATTAACACAACTATTGTCGCAACTATCATGCTAAAGATAGCTGCATTCTTATCTCCACCTTTCCAGAAAAAACCTAACACAAGAGGGAAAAAAATAGTAGCAGTATATATGGTATAAGAAAAAACCAAGGCATCTATAATTGTAGGAAGAAAAAAAGATAAAATCAATGCAAAAGCTCCGACTATTAAAACACATAATTTAGATAACTTTAATGGGTTGAATTTGACATTCTTGAATTCACCAAACAAGTCTTTCACAATATGTGATGAGGCAGCTGATAAAACAGAATCGGCAGTAGACATAATTGCAGCTAACATAGTTATGATGAAAATTGCTCCTACAACTGAAGATGTCTCTTTAAAAAAACCTGCGAAGGCAACTGTCAGGTTGTTACCATATTTTGTTAATGATAATCCTATTATTACAGGAAAAATTGTAACCGAACATAGAAGTATTCCAGAAACTAAAGATGCATTACGTGCTGTTTTCGCATCCTTAGCTGAAAATAATCTTTGGTAAAAATCCTGTCCAATAAGTGTATACATTATTGTAGGGAAAATTATACCAGCAATTTTCATACTACTAATATTTTCAATATGTTTATGTGACTCGAAAATTATTGTATTGTCATAGGCAATATATGTGAGGATAATAATGAAGGCTAGACTAATGGATAATTGAAATGCATCTGTTATTGTGACTGCCCACATTCCGCCAAAGTATGTATAAACTATAAATATAATTGTTGCTATTGAACTACCAATTAATGGGTCTATATGGAATATAGCAAGAAGTTTAGAGGTTGCAATAATTTGTGCTGCCAATATGCCAATTAATGCAATAAGTGAAGTGATTGTTGCATATATTTTTATAAATTTACTTTTATATCTTTGTTCCAAATATTCAGGTGCTGTAAAAAGGCATAATTTTCTGAGCTTAGTTGATAAAAAGGACAATAAGATCAAACCAATACCACATGAAAGCCCATACCAGATACCTCCTTTTACGCCATAAATTATGGAGTATTCTATAGAGCCTGTTATAAAGCCTCCACCAAAGTGTGTTGCGGCAAGAGTAAAAATGAGATAAAAAACTTTTAGTTTTCTTCCAGCCAATAAAAAGTCAACTTCATCATTTATATATCTATTTGATATAAATCCAATTATGATAAGTATTAATAAATAAATGAATATACCGACGTAAAGTATTAGCATACAATATAATATACCCTAATAATATTT
>DHGE01000156.1 GCA_002402635.1 Deferribacterales bacterium UBA4806 | reverse complement strand
ACAATCTTATTGTGCAAGGGTCTTACAGATGGTGTTGCTGGAGGTGGACTTGTCCCTCACGCACATTTGGCAGGTGTCCCTCACTGGCCATACCAAGAGGAGGATATGAGGTTTATAAGAAAACCGCAGCTTGGTTCCTGGTATATTGGTCTACCATCAGCTGATTTAAACTGGGTTATGGTTGGCGGTAACATTACCTTTTTTGATAGATTAGAACTTGGTTTGGCTTTCAACTATATTAATATTGATGAGCCAGCTTCTGTTGCTGTCGATCAATTAGGCCTTGATTTAGATAATAACCTTGTAGCTCTCAGCGGTAAACTTTTATTAGTAAAGGAATCTAAGTGGATACCTGCCATTTCTGTGGGAGCAATTTATAAATATACTAATTTTGACAATCTCGAATTGTTTGAACAAGAGGGTGAAAAAATGTACTCAAATAATGAAGGAGTGGATTTTTTTGCTGTTGCAAGTAAAACTTTTTTTATTCCCTTGCCGAATATGGATTTGCCTTTACCCTTGTTTGTAAATGCAGGTATAAAATCAACAAAAGGCCAACAACTAGGTGTTGTTGGATTTGGTAATGAAAGAGATGAGGTGTTCTTTGCAAGCACAGCACTTTTATTGCCTGTAGATGTTCTTTTCCCTTTTGTTTCAAAAAAAGTAGGTACGTTCTTTTTAGGTTTTGAATATGTAGATGATGTGAATGTTGGGGAAAATTCACTTGGACCAATGAAAACTAAAAGAATGTGGGATGTTCATTTAGTTTATGATACCTGTAAACATCTATCCTTTATTCTTGCATATCTAAATACTGGAAGTAATAATTTACAGGAATCTGTCAGGAATAATGTAAACCCATCAGGGTTAGGTGATGGAATTGCTCTTAGCGTACAATATCAGTTTTAAAACATTATAAAATGGAGGCAATTATGAAATTAAATAGTTTATGTATGGTAGGCATTATTGTTACAATGTGTATTATGTTTTCTGGTGGTATTTTAATGGCTCAAATGGGTGCCGATATTGCTTTACCTGCAAATGGGAGCACCTTTACATTTAATGTGAAAGCAACAGGTGATAATGGAGGAAGAACTCCAATTTTAGAGCCAATGAATGTAAATAACTATGAAGAAGTTCATGTTTTTAAAGGAGTAATCGAAAATTTTTATGCTAAGGGTAAAAATGGTGAGGATATTAAGAATGTTGGTCCGTATGATGTTGCTCATTTTGAAATAACAAGACCAGAAGTATATGATGTGGTAGCTAACTGGTACTATGCGATTGTAGGGAGTTCACTTGCTTTTTATTATCAAGAGCTGACCAGTGGTGATAGAGAAGCATTTTTAACTCCAGAACAGTTTCCTATTGTACATTTTCCTTTAGAAGAGGGATATAGCTTTTCGAGTGATAAAATGTATCCATTTTATTTAAATTTGCCTAAGACAGGTATAAGTATTGCTCCACATTACGAATCTCGAAACTATACTGCAGATGAAGGCAAGATCGAGATGAGTGTTGGTAAAATGAAAAAGGTAACTGTAGGAGCTGGTCAATTTGACTGCTATCCTGTTGTAGTTAAGCTTACAACTGATACTGGCAGTGCTATAACTGCAGCTAAAACTGAGATAGTTCATGATAGATGCTGGTCACCAGAATTAAATTATTATGTTACTGAAAAAACAACAGTCTTTCTGAATGCATTAGTTGACTCTAAGGCCACAATTGAAAAGGAACTTATTTCATATAAATGAGCAATGATAGAATATTATTTAATTAAGAAGTATTTATGTATCTATTTATAATTAAGGATAGTAATATTTATGCTCGTACAGAAAAGGGGGAATTAAATTATGGCGGAGAATGAGTCAAAAACAGCCTATGCCAATAAAATTTGGATAAATAGCTATGCAGCAGGTGTAAAGAGTAAGCTTGGTATTGAAGAAAAGTGCATATTGGAAAAACTATATGAAAGTGTTAACAAATATCCTGATAACACAGCTTTGATATTTGAAGGTTATAAAATTAGCTACACTAAATTAATAGATAGGGTCGAGCGCCTAGCAACAGCACTAGTAAATATGGGCGTTAAAAAAGGTGATAGAGTTGCAACCGTTCTTCCTAATATACCCCATATGGTTGTTAGTTATTATGCTATTCAAAGAGCCAATGCTATAGCAGTATTGAACAATCCTTTATATTCAGACGACGAACTGCAATATCAATTAAATGATTCTTCTGCTAAAATTGTTATAACTGCTGAGCTGCTTAACCTAACCAATCGTTTAATTGATATGAAGAATAAAACAAAGGTAGAGAAAATAATAACTTGTAATATTGGTGACTATCTTCCATTTCCAAAAAACCTATTGTTTCCATTAGTTGCTAGAAAGCAAGGATATAAGTTTGATTTAAAGCAAGTTGAATATTTATATCATTTCAAAAATTTGATCAACCAAACAAGTCGAAAACCTCCAACATTAGATATTAAATGGGAAGAAACAGCTTGTTTGCTATACACAGGTGGAACTACTGGTATATCTAAAGGTGTTATGTTAACACATAAAAATTTAAGTGCTAATGTTCAACAGATTGCTGAATGGTTTAAAGAGTTTGAACCCACTGCGCCTGAAGAAATACATGTTGGAGCTCTTCCATATTTCCACAGCTTTGGAATGACATGCGCTCTTAATTTACCTCTTGCCTGGGGAAGTACAGTTGTGCTTGTGCCAAAGCCATATCCACTGCAATTATTGGAGGCTATAAGTAAATATAAAGCTACTTTTTTTGCAGCAGTCCCAGCTATGTATGTAGGAATTGTGAATTATCCAAAACTTAAAAATTATAATCTTAGCTCCATTAAAGGCTGTTTTTCAGGCGCTGCTCCTATACCGGTTGAAATAATTAATAAATTTGAGGAACTGACAGGTGCAGCTATTTGTGAAGGATTTGGCTTAACTGAGGCAAGTCCGGTTACCCATATTAATCCATTTGGAGCAAAAGCAAAAAGAATTCCTGGATCAATTGGTTTGCCAATATCAAACACGGAATGCAAACTGGTTGATATTGTTAAAGGAGATGTAGAGGTGCCTATGGGAGAAGAAGGGGAGTTGATTATAAAAGGACCACAAGTTATGAAGGGCTATTATATGAGAAAAGATGAAACAGAGAATGTCATTAGAGATGGTTGGCTGTATACTGGTGATATTGCAAAAATGGACAAAAATGGATACTTTTATATTGTTGATAGAAAAAAAGATATGGTTATCTCTGGTGGATATAATATATATCCAAGAGAGATAGATGAAGTTTTATATAAACATCCAAAAATTCAAGCAGCTGTCTCCGTTGGAATCCCAGATGAGTTAAAGGGGGAAGTAATTAAGGCATATATTCAACTTAAAGAAGGAGAAAGGGCTACAGAGGAAGAAATAAAAGAATATTGTGATAAACATTTAGCTAAATATAAAAGACCTAAATATATTGAATTTCGTGAAAAATTGCCAATTACTATTGTTGGTAAAGTACTGCGCAGAGAACTAAGAGAGGAAGAAATAAAAAAACAAGCTAAGAGATAAAATGGTCTAAATTTGTATTTATAATGTATTATATAGCTATATGTGAAAAATTTTAAAATAGTAGTATGAATCGATTAGTTCAGAAAAAGGTAACATAAGAGGGATTTTTATGTTTAATACAACAATATGTAAAGAACTAGATATAGAGTACCCAATAATTCAGGGAGGAATGATGTGGGTTTCTAAAACAGAGCTATCATCAGCAGTTTCAAATGCAGGGGGGCTAGGAATTATAACGGCATTGTCTTTTGGTTCGTCTGATGAATTAAGAAGTGAAATAAAAAAAATGAAAATGGCAACAAACAAGCCCTTTGGAGTAAATATTACCTTACTCCCAACACTACGTCCGATTAATTATGATGCTTATATAGATGTAATATTAGATGAAGAGGTTAAAATAGTAGAAACCGCTGGAAATAATCCAGAAAAATATATAGTGAAATTGAAAGATAATAATGTCAAGATTATTCATAAATGTACATCCATAAGACATGCAAAAAAGGCAGAAAATATTGGTTGTGATTTTATCAGTATTGATGGTTATGAATGCGCCGGTCATCCCGGAGAAGATGATGTTACCTCCCTACTTTTAGTTCCTTTGGCAGTTGAATCATTAAAAATTCCTGTAATTGCCTCAGGAGGTTTTGCCGATGCAAGAGGTTTTGTTGCCGCATTGGCATTAGGAGCAACAGGTGTAAACATGGGGACAAGATTCTTTGCTACTAAGGAAGCACCAGTTCATGATAATATTAAAAAAGCCATTGTTAATGCTAGTGAGAGAGACACAATACTAATACTTAGGACGCTGAAAAATACGATGCGAGTGCTAAAAAATGATCTTGCTAAAACTGTATATGAGATGGAAAGTAAAGGTGCTAAATTGGAAGAACTAGCACCTTTGCTTTCTGGACTAAGAGGTAAAGAGTCATTTATTTCTGGGAATACAAATAACTCTCTTATTGCATGCGGAATGGCAGCAGGTTTAATTAAAGATATACCAAGTGTAAGTGAGTTAATAGAAAAAATAATCAGTGAAGCTAAAAGTATAGTGAACCAATTGCATAGTTTATAGACTTATTGATATAACATTGTTAGGTACATATAAAATATTTGAAAAAGTAAATTCTAACTTACAAAGGCAAATAGCTAATTATTATCGGAACAATGAGGACCTAACAGTTTAAAAGCAATGAGTAAGATTTGAGAGAAAGTCATTATTTGTTTTCATCCAATGCTATTAATGCAGCACCATATGCACCCATTAATTGTGGATAAGTGGGCATTATTAATTTTTCACCCATTTCTTCTTCAATCATTTTTCTGATAGCTATATTGTTTACAACACCACCTGAAAGTAGTAATGGTGGCATGAAATTTACACTTCTTATCATTGCAACAATTCTTTTTATAAGGGACTTGTGGAGTCCTTTTAAAATTGATGAGGTATCTTTTCCACTTGCAATCATTGATATTATCTCTGATTCAGCAAATACTGTGCAAGTGCTGGATATAGGCACTTCTATGTCGGCCTTCATTGCCAAGTCTCCAATTTCATTAATCTTATAACCTAATCTAGTGGCAGTATTTTCCAAAAATCTACCAGAGCCAGCAGCACATTTATCATTCATTACAAAATCAATAACCTTCCCTTCCGAATCAATAACAATAACTTTACTGTCCTGCCCTCCAATGTCAACCAGTGTTCCACCGTGTCCAAATTCTTTGTAAATACCTTTTGCATGGCATGTAATTTCAGTAACCGATCTAATTGCTTCTTTTACTAAATTTCTGCCATAACCAGTTGCAATGACAGGAATATCTTTTAAATTTTCTATCTTTTCTTTAATAATATCAAAAAAGCGAGCAGTCTGTTTTTCAATAGAGGGTTCTGTTTGCTCTAAATGGTGCCATGTTATTCCGCCTGTGTCATTTACACCTACAATCTTCACAGTTGTAGAACCAACATCAATACCAAGTGCCGCTATTCTCAACATAATAAGATACCTTTTTCCACTTTCATTATTTCAGCATTTCAACAAATGCAGCTAAACGGGTTTCTACCTGCAAGTCTGCATATGCTCGAGGGTCATTGTGGTCTGCTTCCAGTAGTAATGAAGGGACTCCACATTCTTTGCTTATAGTATTGCGCTGATCAATTTGCCCTATTGAATAAGGTTTACACGACCTATCAGAGTGTAAAATAACTCCATCTATATGATATTCATCTATCATTTTCTTCATTTTGTTTAATTTATATTTTGGGCCATGATTGAGGATAGGATTTAAATATGTTTTTGCCATTGATTCTAAAGGATTACTATAATCTATTAATGATGCTAACTCTCCCCATGCGTTTGTATATGTTGAAGCTACAATTGATATACCCCTTTCTCCAAAATATTCTGAAAGATATCTGATCTTATACCAGATTGGCAAATTATCCCATAACAGCCTTTTTTTTTCATTTTTTACTGCTCCAATACCATCAGATATACGTTTTTTAATTTCCTTTAACATTGCCCAGTAAAAATCTATTGTAATCTTTTGCCCTCTCATTTCTACGATTGGAGCCATTTGTATAAATTGGTCAAAAACAGAAATTGGTGCTGGTTTATGTTTACAACACTTCATAATTTCAAGCCATAATTCTGTAGCTTCCTTACTATATTTTGCTACTCTTATAAAATTATTATAATTAAATTTCCGCTTTGAGACCCTTTCTGCTATTGTAATTAGATCTTCCAATTGTTTTTTTACATATTCAACATCATGATCTCTTAATTCACCATAGATAAAGGGCGTATCAATTAATGCTAAAGGGACATTATAGTAATGCGCAAGTACACGGTACCACGATAAAACTGTCTGGCAGATATTAGTACATGCAAGTAGTAAATCAGGTTTTGGCAGCCTGCCAACAGGTGTTTTTTTAGAAAGGGTGGCACCTAAATCAGTTCTTGCATATGAACAAATATCTCTGGAATAACCAGCTTTTTCCGCTTCACTTGAAATATCTACAACCTTTCTTCTTGCCCCACACAAAGCCGCATGGTTTTCTGGATAAAGGACATAGTAGTCTAAAGCTTTAAGTATCTCAACAGGAGCCCCAGAAGTTACCCATGCCACAGGCCTAACACCACTCACAAATTGGCCCTCAAGATAATGTTTTGCTATTAACTCTTTTGTTTTAGCATCGATCTTTAATGGCGGTGCTAAAATATCCGTACGCCACTTTAAAGGAATTATCTTCTTTGAAGATGCTTTAATTCTCTGGTATCTTAAAAAATTGTTGCCAATTAATTTTACATTTAAATAATACTTTAAATATTGACCAATCTTCATCTTAAGGACTCTATAAAAGCCTCTATTCTTGTAATCACTTGATGAGACAGTGGGGCATTGATATCCATTTCAATATTTATAGAAGGCAAGCCTGCCAATTTTAAAGATTCACGCAATTGAGGTAGATCAAAGAGCTCAGGTTCACAGAATTTGACAATATAAAATATAATGCCTTTTGCATTAAAGGCTTTAGATAATTTTACCAAGTGATCCAATCTTTCATTGATCGGGTTGCCTCGTGTTGAATCGGGAGGGGCAAAAATAATTCTTTCTGCCATTCTTTTAAAGGGACTATTACTGTTTCCAGTTTTATAAAGTCGCCTGCCAACGCATGCAAAGTCATCTGCTACTACAACTGCATTCATACGACTTATGATATCAAATATTTCCATGGGTTCAGGTACTAACCCTGACATAAGCAGCGGGATGCCACTAACAACACTTTTTAATTCAACCTTTTCTGTTATATTATCTAAAATATTTATAAAATCTTCAGCTGGCATATATTCTCTTAAACGCAACACTTCGTAAAATTCTCTGTTAGTTAAATTTAAAGAATATCTCTTTTTATAAAACTCTCTTAGTTTTGTATCAGCCTCTTCCTCACGAGTAATTGAAGTCATTAAATCACTATCTGTAGGCAATATTCCTGTAAAATCAGATAGTTTCTTATATAACATTTTCAGTTCTTTAGCTAAAAAATCTATATCAAAGGTACGCCTTCCTCTTGGAATATATATGGGAAATACTGGTTTATCGGGTTTTATGAAATCAAGAAGAAGGCTGCCCAAATCCTGCAGAGAATCACATGCATGAGGCGTTATTATTAAATCAATAACCTCTGTGTTCTTAGATTGAAGAAAAGATAAAGCACTGTGTGCAATAGAACAAATATATTCCTGTAAATGTGCACTTCCAACAACCCTATTAATTTTGGGCGGTCCCCACACCTCAACAGGTAATATATTAAAGGCTCGAAATAATTCTCTTGGGTAATGAATAGGTAATACTGCAGCAATTCTACCACCCTTTTTTTTAAAATTA
>DHGE01000010.1 GCA_002402635.1 Deferribacterales bacterium UBA4806 | reverse complement strand
TTTCCTTATCTAGAATTTTTACCAAAACCAGGCCAGGCAAAGGCTATACAAATTGATAGAGATCCAGCAAGAATAGGTCTAAGATATCCAATAGATGTACCACTTGTGGGAGATTGTAAGGAAGTGCTCAATGCATTATTAGAACTTGTAGAAAATAACAATAATAATAATTTTTTAAAAAAAATTCAAAAAAGTGTATCAGAATGGAATAAAAATTTAGAAAAAGAAGGAAAATGGAGAACCTATCCTATTAAACCTCAAAGTGTCGCATATGAACTGGGATTAAGACTTCCTGAAAATGCAATTGTCTCATGTGATTCTGGAACTATAACCACATGGTGGGCAAGGTTTATAAAAGTAAAAAGGGGTCAACGACATTCTGTATCAGGCACGTTAGCTTCTATGGCAAATGCTTTGCCATATGCTATTTCTGCTCAACTTGCATATCCCGATAGTATGTCAATCGCCATAGTAGGAGATGGTGGTTTTACAATGCTTATGGGAGAATTTGCCACTGCTGTTAAATATAACCTTCCCATTAAAGTTGTTATATTTAAAAATAACACATTGGGTATGATAAAATGGGAGCAAATGGTTTTTCAGGGTAATCCAGAGTACGGCTGTGAGCTAGAACCTATTGATTTTACTATGTTTGCAAAATCCTGCGGAGCAACTGGTTACAAAATAGAAAAACCTGAGAATCTTGAAACAACAATTGATGAATTTTTAAATGTAAAAGGACCTGCTATTTTAGAAGCCTATGTTGATCCATTTGAACCACCGATGCCTCCGAAGGTGACTTTTGAGCAAGCAAGAAAATTTGCAGCTTCAATTATAAAAGGTGAACCAAACAGAGAAAAAATTATTTTAACAGTCTTGTCTGATACTGTTAGAAAATTGACATAATCATAAAATTATAATTATATAATTTTATATTGTTGACCATATTGTGAATATGAATGCATATTTATTTATTATATTTATTT
The DNA here is from genome assembly GCA_002402635.1 of Deferribacterales bacterium UBA4806. Taxonomy (GTDB): domain Bacteria; phylum Chrysiogenota; class Deferribacteres; order Deferribacterales; family UBA228; genus UBA228. Next base: position 3,648 of record DHGE01000010.1, on the reverse strand, counting down.
TATTAACATTTTTTATAAGCATTGCCTATATTTATGGTTATAAGGAAAATTATAAATTAATAAAGAGTGTTTCGAAGAAACTCGAAGATGAATTAAAACCTATAGATAAAACTTATACGTGGCTTGGAGGAGTTATTGGATTTTCAGCAACTTATATGCTTAAAGAGATTGGAAGCATAAAGATATTGTTTGCCACAATTCCAAGACAGAGCATCCTATTCTTACCATTTTCAATCATAATGAGAAAATATGATAAAATAGAAGTTTTAATACCATTTAATAAAAAAATAAAAAGTAATATAACTATCATTAGATGTAAACCCTACTTTAAATTAAAACGAAAAAACAATTTTAATTTAAAAAGGGTTTACATAAAAGAAAATTCACACAGATTAATAATTGATTATGACGGTAATTATGAAATAGTCAGTAACATTGTAAGAGAATTTTCTCATTTTTTTCGTTATGGATTATATCAATTTGAACTTACTAAAAAAGACAATGCTTGCTATTTAAAATTAAATAAAAATGGACTTAACATAATTAAGGAGATAATTACAAAAATAAATAAAAGCTACTAATACTCACCTGCAGCAACTCTTTTTTTAATATGTTTTTTAATAGCTTCTCTTTTATATATAGATAATCTATCGATAAATAGAATCCCATCCAAATGATCAATTTCATGTTGAACAATTCTAGCAGGCAATCCTTCTAATTCCAATTTTAATTCCTCACCCTTATCATTTATAGCTTTTAAAAATATTTTTTCTGCTCTTTTGACTAAAGCAAATTCACCAGGCAAACTGAGGCATCCCTCTTCATCAGTCTCACTACCTTCAACTTCAACTATTTGAGGATTAATAAATTGTTGAATATTTACTTCTTGTTGAGCTGCAGCTAAATTAACAACTATTATTCTCTGAGAAATGCCAACTTGTGGTGCGGCCAACCCCACGCCAGGGGCGCTCATCATTGTTTCAACCATATTATTCATTAAAGTTAAAGTCGATTCATCAATATTAGTAACTTCACTGGCCTTTTGCCTTAAAATAGGATCTGGAAATTTTTTGATATCAAGAATCATTTTAAATATTATATATAAATATTATTATCTTTCAAGTATTTAATATATTCACCAAATGCTCTTTTAAAGCTATCTTTAATGTCATTATCTTTTATATTTTCAAAAAGATTTTCATATGCACTTAAATCAATATATTTATTATCGTCTTTTTCTCTACTTTGATTAGGAAAAACACTATTACTAACTAATTTAAACTGAATTTCATTAATAAGAATATTCTTTAATGCAATTTTCTCAATTATTTCATCTTTTTTAAATGATAATTCCTGTAAAACAATATTGTCTAATACACCTATTATAAGCTTATCTTTGGTTATCTTTAAAGGTAAAGATATATGAGATAAAAAACCATTTACTATTTTATCCCACTCGCTAACTATTATTAAAAGATTCGAAATATTTTCTGGAAAATCATTCTTTTGTTTTACTACTAAATCAACTAATTTTTTCAAAAATATTTTCCAAATATGTCAATAATTCATTAATACCATTATAATTATAAGAAGATATTTTAAAATATCTTTCACTTAATAAATTATTTTTTATATATTTATCAAATTCAATTAAATTAGCTTCATTGGCACTATCTATTTTTGTAGCAACTATTATTTCCTTCCTTTCAAAAATTTCTGTTGAATATTTCTTTATTTCATTTCGTATTGTTTCATATCTTTTTATCATAGATATTTCATCAGTAGAATCAATAAAATGCAATAAATACATGGTTCTTTCAATATGCTTTAAAAACTCAATACCAAGGCCACTGCCGGCATGAGCCCCTTCAATTAACCCTGGCATATCGGCAAATATAATTGGATGTTCTCCTGATGCATTGTAAACACCTAAATTCGGATCCAATGTAGTAAACGGATAATTACTTATTTTTGGATTAGCATCAGTGATTACAGATATAAAAGTAGATTTTCCTGCATTAGGTAGACCAATTATTCCAACATGGGCAATAAGTTTTAATTCTAATGTAATTATTTTCTCCTCTCCTTCTTCACCTTCCTCGGCAATAATTGGAGCTCTATTAGTTGAGGTTGCAAATGATTTATTACCGCGACCCCCTCTACCTCCTTTTGCTATCAATACAGTTTGTCCATCTTCACACAGATCAGCGATAATTTCATTTGTTATTTTATCTCTTACAATCGTTCCCAATGGAACTTTTATAAAACAATTGTCTCCTGATCTTCCGTCTTTATCCTTACCCGACCCATGTTTACCGCTTCCTGCCTTGTATATTGATTTATAATAAAAATCAAATAGAGTACCTTTGGAAGCATCTCCTACTACAAAAACGCTCCCTCCATCACCACCTGATCCACCATTAGGTCCACCCTTAGGGACATACTTTTCCCTCCTAAAGCTAACACAACCCCGACCTCCATCACCGGCTTTAACTTTAATTGTTGCATAATCAATAAATTTCATGGAATACCCCAATATATAGCATGATACAATTTATCTACAAAAGGGGCTAGATAATTATGGGAGTTCTAAGGGATAAACAGAAATATGTTTGCCAGTCCTTTTTGTTTCAAAATTTACTTTTCCATCTATCAATGCAAAAAGAGTGTAATCTCTTCCACAGCCAACATTCAAACCAGGCTTAAATTTTGTGCCTCTCTGCCTTACAATAATATTACCAGCCCTGACGACTTCTCCACCAAACTTTTTAACACCCAACCTCTTGCTTTGGGAATCTCTTCCATTTCTTGATGAACCACCAGCTTTTTTATGTGCCATAACAACACTCCTTATTCTACAATTAATTTACTTATTTTTACTTTAGTGTAAGGCTGCCTATGACCAATTCTTTTCTTGTAGTCCTTTCTTCTTCTTTTTTTAAAAACTAACACTTTTTTATCTTTAAAGTTTTCAATTATTTCTGCTTCGATAAAGGCCGAATCGACTTCTGGAGTACCAAGGACTAAGTCATTATCTCTAGCAACAAGCAGTAAACCCTTTAATTTAATAGTATCTCCTCTTTTCCCTTCTATCACATCAATGTCTATAACGTCTCCTGCTTTTACGAGGTATTGTTTTGAACCATATTTTAATATTGCCTTCATATCAGCCTCCAAATCTTCAAGGATAAACATGATACTTAATTTTAATATTAAGTCAATATCTTATTTATATCTATGACGCTACATATTAATTTGATTTTATATCATTAAATTATTGAGAGATCAATGTAACCTTTTAAGCAATATAACTACAAAATTATTGACAACAACAATAAAGAAATTATACTATTTTTAAGGCCTAGAAAGAATTGTGATTATTTTGACATACTGTTGTTGGGTTTTATGTTAAATTTTTATGTAATTCAAATAAGGAGGTATATTAAAAATGGAAAAACAAAATTTAAACGAAAGCTGGGATGAAATTAAAGAAGAAATTTCAAAAACATGGACAAAATTAACAAAGGAAGATCTTAATTATATCAAAGGTGATTTATCAAAATTAAGAGAAAGGCTGCATAACATTTACGATGAGATTGAAGACAAAGAAATAGAAGAAAAATTAAATGAAATTTTTGAAAAAACAAG
>DHGE01000174.1:5615-7243 GCA_002402635.1 Deferribacterales bacterium UBA4806 | reverse complement strand
GGAACCAATTGCGCTCATCTAAACCAAACACATACGATCATCAAACTTATCAGAGCTATTCTAGATGTTGCATCACCGGGCACACTTATAATTACTGAAACCAATGTTCCTCACAATGATAATATTAAATATTTTGGAAATGGTCTTGATGAAGCCCATATGGTATATAACTTTGCTTTACCACCTTTAGTACTCTTTACCTACTTAAAGCAAAACTCAAAAAAACTAACATTATGGGCAAGAAAATTAGATAAAATTTCTCAACAAACTACTTTTTTCAATTTCCTTGACTCTCACGACGGTATTGGAGTGTTCCCTGTTAAAGGTATATTAACAGACAGTGAAATTGATTTTTTAGTATTAAAAACTATCGAACATGGAGGATATATTTCATATCGTACAGATCAAGATGGAAATGATGCCCCCTATGAATTAAATATAACGTGGTATAGCGCAATAAATAATGAGAATTCTTTAGAAACTGATGATTTACAAATAAAACGCTTTCTATCAAGTAGATCTATTGCTCTAGTATTATCAGGTGTCCCTGGGGTTTATATCCATAGCTTCTTTGGATCTAAAAATGATGCAGAATCAGTACTAATAGAAAAGCAAACCAGAAGTATAAATAGAAAAGTTCTCCAAAAGAAATTAATTTCAAATTTAATAGTAGATCACGAAAGCACTACATATAAGGTTATAAATGGTTTTACAAAATTATTAAAGATCAGGAGCAAGGAAGCATTATTTCATCCTAATTGTGGTCAAATAATCTTAAATTTATCCGAAAATGTCTTTGCAGTTATTAGATTTAGTAATGACAAGAATATTGTCTGTATAACCAATGTAACTAATGATACAATAGAGCTAAATATAGATAAGTTAAACTTTCCCCATTGGTCAAGAGAATGGGAAGATTTACTAACAGGTAATATATATAAATGTGACAATGATTTTATGAACTTAAAGCTGTGTCCCTATGAGATTTTGTGGCTAAAAAGCCGCTAAATATTACTCCTCTCCAAGTTCATAACGTACAAAACGTCTAACTTTTATATTTTCACCAAATTTTGCTATTTTTTCTTTAATATATTCATCTATAGTTATGTCAGGATTTTTCACATAGTCCTGTGTTAAAAGGCAGATACCTTTTAAAAATTTTTCAATCTGACCTTCAACAATTTTATCTAATATATGTGAAGGTTTTCCAGACTCCTTTGCTCTCTCAATATAGATATTTTTCTCATTTTCAATAACATCTGGTGGAACTTCATCCTTACTTATATATTTAGGCATAGAAGCACATATATGCATAGCTATATCCTTAACAAATTCTCTAAATTCTTCTGTTCTAGCTACAAAATCAGTCTCACAATTTACCTCAACTAAAACACCAATTTTACCTCCACCATGGATATAACTTTCTACAAGCCCCTGCCCTGTTTCTCTCTGAGTTTTTTTATCGGCATCTGATATGCCCTTTATTCTTAAGTAATTGATAGCCTCTTCAAGATTTCCTCTTGTTTCTTCTAAAGCCTTCTTACAGGCCATCATACCTGCTCCAGTTTTTTCCCTTAATTCTTTAACAAGAGATGCACTTATATTTGCCATTAAATATCCTCCTTAAA
>DHGE01000174.1:5041-5436 GCA_002402635.1 Deferribacterales bacterium UBA4806 | reverse complement strand
TTAGTATCAACGATGGCGACCACTGGAATACCAAGCTTTTTTGCCTCATTTAATGCTATATATTCCCTTTTTATATCTATTATAAAAAGAACATCAGGAATTCTATCCATATTTCTTATACCGTAGAGGTTCTTTTTCAATTTTTCGTATTCTCTCCTTAATGAAGAAGCTTCTTTTTTCTTATATCTATTGATAAAACCACTGTTTATCATTTCCTCTAATTCTTTTAACCTTTTTACTCTTGTAATAATTGTATTAAAATTTGTTAATGTTCCACCAAGCCACCTTTCGCAAACATAGGGGCTTTCACATTTTTCAGCAGCCTCTTTAATAGCATCTGTTGCCTGTTTCTTTGTCCCAACAAAAAGTACTATAGCACCTGTTTTTGACAGCTC
>DHGE01000174.1:0-5028 GCA_002402635.1 Deferribacterales bacterium UBA4806 | reverse complement strand
CCAAAAACATAGGGTTGCATTTTTGGATTCCACCTTTTTGTCTGGTGCCCAAAATGCATACCTGCCTCTAAAAGATTTTTCATACTGATGTAACTCATAGATCCTCCTATTTGTTTTTCCTCCGCCAGCAGACTAAAGCATCCAGAAATGGACACCTGCCTCAATCTAAATAATTCAACTCTGACGTGTGTATTTTATTTATTGCAGGGTTATGCTTTATCACAAATAGATGCTAAAATCAAGCATAATTATTGTAAATCATTCGAAATAAATTTTTGAAGTTCAATTATACTTTCTTTAATAGCTTCTTCATCAATAGTTAATATGTTACCTTTTGCCATAACAATTTTACCATTTATGATAGAGTAACTTACATCAGCAGGATTTAGTGTATATACTATCTGTGAAAATGGATTATAAAGGGGGATCGCATGCATGTCATCAATATTTAAGATTATTATATCCGCTAATTTTCCTATTTCAATTGAACCTACATATTGATCTAGGTTTAATGCTTTTGCACCGCCTAATGTAGCAGCCATTACAACCTCTTGAGCATTAAGAGCAACTGGATCCATGTAATAGACCTTTTGCAGTTTTGCTGCAATATCCATAGTATCAAAAAAATCAAGATCGTTATTACTTGCCACTCCATCTGTCCCTAAAGATACATTAATACCATGCCTTAACATCCCATATACTGGTGAAATTCCACTTGCCAATTTCATATTACTCTCTGGATTATGAGAAACAGAGACCTTCCTGTTTTTCAATATATCGAAATCATTTTTCTCTAAGTACACAACATGAGCGGCCATAGTCAATTTATCAAGAACTCCTAAATTATCCAAATATTCAACAGGTGTAGAATTATATTCTTTTTTTATAGTATTATACTCATTTTTTGTCTCCGATAAATGAATGTGATATATAACCCCATATCTATTAGCCAATTCTTTTGCTTTAATAAGAAGATCGCTTGATGCAGTATATGGTGCATGTGGAGCAACTCCAACATTTATTAGATCATTACCTTGCCATTTTTTTATCAACCATTCACTATAGGCAAGGCCTTCAACAAAATTTTTTGAATTCACTGTTTTGCCGTCCATTAGAGTCTCACTAACTACTGCTCTAATCGATGTTTCATTAGCTGCTCTTGCGACTTCATTCTCAAAAAAATACATATCATTAAAGGTAGTAATACCAGAATGAATCATCTCAGCAATACTAGCAAGGGATGCTTTATAAACAGTTTCTTTATCCATATATTTTGATTCTAATGGCCAAATATAATCATTAAGCCATACATCTAAAGGCAAATCATCAGCTATCCCTTTAAAAATACTCATAGGAACATGAGTATGAGTATTTACAAAACCCGGTAAAACTATTTTATCACTTGCATCAATATATTGTTCTGCTAATAAATTATCGTCTTTACCAATATAAGCAATTTTCTTATCTTTTATTCCAATATGCGCACCCTTCAATACTTCATTGTTGCCATTAATTGTTAAAACAATGCCGTCTTTTATCAATATATCAAACATTTCCACTTCTTTTCCATAGACGCAACAGGGTAGCACTACAAAACATAAAATAAATATAATACAATTCTTAATAAGAACAAATATATTAAACACCATTAATAATCTTTCTTAATACTTCTTCATCGAACCTGAAGACGCTCCATTCATCTAAAGGATAGCCGCCCATTTTTTTATAAAATTTAACAGCAGGTTCATTCCATTTTAAAACGGACAATTCTAATCTACCACACCCCTCTTTGATAGCTAAACTAGCTAGGTGTTTAAAGATTTTAGATCCCACACTACAATGTCTATACTCCTCATCAACAAATATATCCTCAATATATAGTGAAGGTTTTCCTGTAAATGTTGAAAAGGTATAGAAAAACACTGCAAATGCAATAGTTTTATTATTCAACTCACAGAGTATAACTTGAGCATATTTTTTTCTAAATATATATTCTTCAATAGTATCAATAGTTGCAACAACTTCTTTTTCTAAATTTTCATATTTAGCAATTTTTTTTATAAATGATAAGATGATAGAACTATCTTCAATTGAGGCACAGCGTATTTTTAGATTATCTACCATTGCTTTTAAATATCATTGATAAAAGTGTATATATTAATTTTGCAGCTGCAAAATCTGAGTATTTAAGTTCATTTGGACAAAGTTCCACCACATCAAATGAAATAATATTGCGCACACTTACAATAGCCTTTAAAATTTTTATTGTTTCATACCAGCCAAGTCCTCCTGGTTCAGGAGTACCCACAGATGGTACAACAGATGGATCAAAAGCATCAAGGTCTATAGATACATAAACATTTTTATTAAGTTTCTCTAACATACCTTTGATCCAACTATCATTTGTATTTACAATATCTTTTGCAAAAAATACATTACTACTACAAATGTTTTTTTTCTCACTTATATCCATGCTCCTTATTCCGATCTGTATCGGATTTATTCCTATGTCACATATTCTTTTAGAAACACAAGCATGGCTGTACTTATTATCGTCGTAATCATCCCTCATATCAGAGTGGGCATCAAAAATGACTACTGATAAGTCATCATAAATTTCAGAAAAGGCAGAAACTGGTCCAATTGTAACTGTGTGTTCACCACCTAATGTTACAACAAATTTACCATCAGAGTGTAAACGCTTAACCTCTTTTTTTAAAATTTCTACTAACGTTAATTCACTTTCCGCCTGAATTGCTTCACCAGTAAAAATACCATATTTATATACTTCAGAATCAGAAGCTATGTCATATAATTCCATATTTCTTGATGCATCTATCATTGCATCAGGTCCATTTGATGTTCCTTTCATCCATGAAGTTGTTCTTTCAAAAGGAACTGGCAAAATTACTATTTTAGATGAGTCATAATTAGAATACTGAGTATCTAACCCACAAAAGTTAAAGGGAACTTCCATAACATTAATCCATTAAAAACACAGCAGCAGTAACAACTGAAGTCCATAATCCATCTTTATTTCCTTCAGCAGACTGGCATATACTTCTTGTATTAAATATATGATTGGCAGCTTTATAAATTTGCCTTCTTTCATCCCATGCCACATCAACGTCAAAAGGTATACCAAGAGTTGTTGCAAGCATTGTAGCTGCTAAATCCTCAGCATAATCTCCAGATTTTTTTGCTACTTCGCCAAAGCCGTGATGCTCTGATAGATAGCCATAATAACTTCTATCCTTTGGTATTGCTATACCAATGGCAGCTGAAATTAATCTATTAGGTTCATTTGTTGCATTGCGAGACATAACGCAATAAGTAATTTGTCCTGGTTTTAAATGTTTTATCCCGGCTTTACTTGATATAATTTTACAATTGGGCGGTAAAATACTGGACACATAGACAAGATTACATATCTCTATACCTGCTGAACGCAATGCCAACTCAAAAGATGATAGATAATCCTTATGAACACCAAGCCCTTTTGTTAAAAATACTTTTTTTGGAATCATGCCTTTACCTCACTTAAAACACTGTTAAATTTTTTCATTTCACGATTCATATAACCCTTTTTATGGTATGCGTATGAAACAATTAGTGGTAATGCTAATGTTGCTTCTGCATAAACCATTTGCTCATTTTTGTTATCCACCTTTCCCCAAGAATGGGCTTCCTTTAAAGTTGACCCCGATAGACCTCCATCTCTTTCGTCAGCAACAGTAATCTGTATTGCATATTTATGGAGATTGGCCGTTTTACCAAGAATATCACATGCTACTGTCACATCCTGAGTAAAATTTTTGGGAACTCCTCCTCCAATCATAAATATACCAGTTTCTTCTGTGATTGATTTAATTTTAGTTAATTCTAAAAAGTCTTTTACTGAGTCAATTGAAACTTTATTTTTATTTTCTTTTTCCATTTCCCATTGATGGAAAATTAATCCAAAACCAGCACTACAGTCTGAAAAAGCTGGAACAAAAATAGGGACACCCTTTTCATGGGCTAGCCTAACTACAGAGTCTTTGCCCATATTTTTTTTTACAAGATATTCACCCATAATATCAATAAATTCTCTTGATGAGTAAGCTTTTGGTTTTATAGAATTTGCTATTTCTTTTATTGTCATATCACAAATTCTTAACTCATCCTCATCAATAAAAGTATCATATATCCTGTCGATAGCATTCTTCATCAAAATGTCGTCGTCAACCTCAGGTGTGCCTATGTAATGCTTAAATCCAAGAGCTTCAAAGAAATCCTGATCTACAATTATAGCCCCAGTTGACACAATGACATCTACCATATTATTATCTATCATGTCATATACAACTTTTTTTAAGCCTGCACTGAATAGTGAACCAGCTAAAGTTAAAATGATAGTACACTTTTTATCTTCTAACATCTTATTATATATCTCTGAGGCAACTGCAAGATTTCTAGCCTGAAATGCCATATTTTTAAATTGTTCAATTAAATTTACACTATCAAACTTTTTTATATCAATATGTTTTATTTCCTTCTGTAAGAAGTCTTTTTTAGCCATTACATACCTCCAAAAAGTTAATTGCGTGTATAACTTATATAAATGTGAGAGAAAGGCAATAACTTTTTTAATATTTTTTGTTAATTTTTTGTTAAGTTAATTTTGCTTAAACAATACTTATAAAAATATTTATATGTTATATCCGTATAAATATACGGAGAGGGTGGGATTTGAACCCACGGTTCCCTTTTATAAGGAACGCACGATTTCGAGTCGTGAGCCTTAAGCCACTCGGCCACCTCTCCAAAAAGCAGTAATTTTTAAAAAATACATTTATTATCCTTGACAACAACCTATCATATATAGCATTATTTATTATATTTGGCAAAATGTAATATATATTTAGTTTTTGGGGGGTAGAATGATTAAAAAACATTTCATATTATTGTTTATTTTCATTTCCTTTGTTTCTTCAGCATACGCATCCAAGTATGAGGCTAAGAACTTCATACTAACCTATCCTGATG
>DHGE01000091.1 GCA_002402635.1 Deferribacterales bacterium UBA4806 | reverse complement strand
TTCAAATAATCAGTATTGGAGCTGTAATTATATATTCCTTTGTTATAACTTTTGTCTTATTACTAATAATTAGACATTTTATGGGATTGCGAGTAACTAAAGAAGATGAAATGAAAGGACTTGATATAACACAACACTATGAGAATGCTTATAAAATTGAAAGTTAACTGTATAATAAACAGTTAGGTAATTCATGCTTTGATAACTTATAATTTATATCCTCTAAAACCCACATTATTTCGTCAAATGTATTGATGGTATAATGTGCACCCGATCTTTTTAATTTTTTACTAATAGCTTTAATTTTTTTATCTGATTTTAGCCTACCCTTTTTTTTCAATTTGATTTTGTCTAATCCAGAAAAAGGACCAGTTGTTAAAGTACTAACTGCCCAAGCACCAGCATAAGAAGCTTCTATATTGTGATATTTAGTATCACCTATACGTACAAAAGTTTCTATAGGAAACTTATTCAAATCAATTGCTATCTTGTAACAAAGCAAAGGGTGGGGATAATCAGCGTTAAAATCATCATATGTATATAGTTTATGAAAATTATATTTGCTTTCTCTTAATCTATCTTCAATAAGCTTTGCTGTATCTTTATTATACTCTGTGGTAAAAATTACTTTATACCCTTTATTAAATAATTTATTTATTCTATTCTTCAGATCAGATAAAAAATATTCTTCTTGATTAAGAACTTCTAATATCTTTGTAGCTATAGCTACATTTAATTCATTATAAATGGTTTGATCCGGTTTTGATTTAAAAGTCTTTACCCATTCTGCTAATACATTTTTATGATTTAGCAATTTTACAATCTGCTGATACAATGGCAACCCACATGTATCAACAACTTGTTTGTCTCTTATTTTTATTCCTTTATTTTCAAAGACTTCATTTATAGCTTTACGGTGATATGTCCACCCACAATCTGCTAGTACACCAGTAATGTTAATTAAGAGTACCTCTGCCTTTGTCTTTTTCAATTTTCTCTCAAACCTCCTCATAGTTATCACCTTTAATAGAATTATCTACCTGTGATTTCCTAGCTTTTTTACGCAATTTCATTCCTTCTAATATTTTATTCATAGATGTTAAAATTATATGTCCTATTTTTATAAGCCAATCTATAAAATTATTAATTTCACTATACAATTTATCTTCTAATATTTTACTTTCACTTCTGAGTAATTCTTCTCTCATGTTTTTTATCTCTTGTATTTTATATTTTCTATCTTTTATTACAATGTTTTTATTCTGGAATAATTGGTCGCTCACATTTATTAAAACTAAATGGTTAATTATTGGTCTTAGAATAAATAAATAAACAATAAATATAATTAATACAGAAGCTACTATTGCAATTATAGGTGAATAATCACCAATAATTATGTAGTATGCTAGTTCATCATAAATACTTGTTTTAATAGTTATTACCCCTATAATATTATATTATACATATTAAAAAATAGCAAATATGTAGATTTTAATATGTACAACAATAATATCGACAAAATTATAAAAATATTAAAAAAATGTAGAAACTTAATTATAACTGCAGGCGCTGGTATGGGAGTTGATTCGGGACTTCCTGATTTTAGGAGTAATGAAGGTTTTTGGAGAAATTACCCACCTTACAAAAAACTTAATTTATCATTTTATGAATTAGCCAACCCTGCAACATTTATAATAAATCCTGAGCTTGCTTGGGGCTTCTATGGACATAGATTAAATCTATATAGAAGAACTGAACCTCATAAAGGATTTTATTATATAAAAGAGTGGATAAAAAAGTTATCTCTCAATTTTTTTATTATAACATCAAATGTTGATGGACAATTTCAGAAAAGTGGCTTTGATGAAAAACATATATTTGAAATTCATGGTTCCATACATTATCTGCAATGTTCAAAACCTTGTTTACATAAGGTTTGGGATAATAAAATAACATTGAGTGTAGATGAGTTCTCTATGAAATCAAATACAATCCCAACATGTCAATATTGTGGACATATTGCACGTCCAAATATCTTAATGTTTGGGGATAATAATTGGGTAAGTACTAGAAGTGATATACAATCTCAGAATTTTTCTAATTGGATGAATTCTATTTTACATGAAGAAAATACAGTCATTTTAGAAATAGGGGCAGGTAAAGCTGTTCCAACAATAAGGAACTTTTCTTATAATATTGCTAATTTAACAAATGGAATAATTATGAGAATCAATCCATATGATTACAATGTTGAAAGTCCCCATATATCTATACCAATGAAGGCTATTGATGCTCTTGAATTAGTTCACCATAATCTTTAAATTCCACAACTAGCCACCCTATTAATGACAACACCCCTCTAGAAGAAAACAAATAAATTATACTTTAAAAATTTCATAAATTTGTTATAGTGACAAGCCATAAATATATTATGAAAATTTTTAATCATATTACAAAGTTCCTATACAAGCATGATGAATTATTTATGCTCTTCATAAGTATTATCATAGGAGTGCTTGCTGGATATGGAAATTTAATTTTCAGATTTCTCATAGAACTCTTTCAAAAAGTAATATTTGGAAGTTCAAATGAAGCAATGCTGTATATATTAGAAACACAACCATTTTACAAAATACTTTTAGCTCCAGCTGTAGGAGGTCTACTTGTAGGTCTATTAGGTTTATTATTTAAATCAGCAAAAGGCCATGGCGTCCCTGATGTACTTAAAGCTGTAATACTTGGTAAAAAGGTACCCCCTTTTGTTGCAATAATAAAAACAATATCATCATCAATAACAATAGGTTCTGGTGGTTCAGCTGGAAGAGAGGGACCAATTATACAAATTGGTGCGGCATTAGGTTCTGGGGTAGGCCAATTACTAAAATTCACTGGTAATAAATTAAGAACAGTTTTAGCTTGTGGTGCATCAGGTGGACTTGCTGCAACTTTTAACGCTCCTATGGGTGGAGCTATGTTTGCATCTGAAATAATTGTGGGAGATTTCTCGTTAAAAACATTCTCCCCTATTATAGTTACATCAGTTATAGCTACCGTCATCTCAAGACACTACCTTGGAGACAATATAACTTTTTCTGCACCACCTTACCAATTTAAAGAACCAATTGAACTAATATTTTATGCATTAATGGGCATCTTTTGTGCTTTTATAGGTATTTTATTTATAAAGGTCTTCTATAAAACAGAAGATTACTTTGATAAACTAAGTATCCCTACCTATTTGAAACCTGCTCTGGGTGGATTCATATTAGGTCTGATTGCGCTTTTTTCTCGACGTATTATGGGAGTTGGTTACGCAACAATAATGGACATATTGAATGGTAATCTACTTTTACCAATATTACTTATTTTGATATTTTTAAAAATTATTGCAACCTCATTAACGTTATCTTCCGGTGGAGCAGGAGGTCTTTTTGTTCCTTCATTATTTATAGGTGCAGCCTCTGGAGGATTTTTTGGTAGCATTGTACATTCCTTATACCCCTTACATACCGCAAGTCCAGGTGCCTATGCTCTTGTTGCTATGAGTGCAATGCTTGCATCAACCATGAGGGCTCCCATAACAGCTATATTAATTATATTTGAAATAACCCATAGCTATCAGATTATTTTGCCATTAATGATATGCACTATTATATCAAATGTAATGTCAAATTTTTTATATAATGAAAGTATCTTTACATATCCTCTAACAAAAGAAGGGATAAGAATTAGAAAAAGCATTGAAGAAAGCATTCTTAACGCTATAAAAGTGAAAGATGTTATGATAAAAGACAATATAATAACCTTTAAGAAATCTACTCCCCTTTACGAGATAATAAACGGGATTCAAAAGGCAAATCACTTAAATTTTCCAATTGTAGATGACGATAACAACCTCATAGGAATGCTTTCACTCGAGGATATTAAATCCATAATGTTTGATGAATCTGTAAAACCATTATTAGTAGCTGATGATATATGCCGTAAAAAGGATATTACCTATATTTATCCAGAAAATACATTGGCTGAGGCAATGGCAAAAATGGGTTTAAGGGATTTAGGAGCAATGCCTGTTGTTGAGAAGATAAGTAACAACAAATTGAAACTATTAGGGCTTTTAAGAAGAGGAGACATAATAATGGCTTACAATAAAAGCTTTATGGCTAAATTAAAATAACATAGCTAATATAATGTTACAATTAGATTCATTATTAAATGATGAACAGAAAAAAGCAGTCGAATACCTAGGTGGGCCTTTACTTGTTTTAGCAGGAGCTGGAACAGGAAAAACACGGGTTATTACATATAAAATTGCCTATCTAATAGAAAATTGCAATGTTCCTGCCAGCAATATAATTGCTGTGACATTTACAAACAAAGCGGCAAAAGAGATGCAGGATAGGTTAAAAAATCTTATTGGTATTAAGGTATTGCCATTATGGGTAGGAACTTTTCATTCAATTTCATTACGAATATTAAAAAACGATGGCCATCTTATAGGCTTGAAACCGTTTTTTTCTATTATTGACGAAGAAGATAGGCTATCAATTATTAACAAAACTTTAAAAGAATTAAATATAGATAAAAAACAATACCCTGCAAAAGAATATGGCCAACTTATTAGTAAATTTAAAAACAATATTGATTATGTCTACGAGAAAGAACCACTAGAATTCACTTACAAATTTTTAGATGTCTATAATAGATACAAAGAAGTTTGCAAAATAAATAACTATATTGATTTCGACGATATGCTCTCACTTACTGTTAGACTCTTTATTAAAGAAGAAGCAGTTTTACAATATTATAGGAATTTATTTAAATATATATTAGTAGACGAATATCAAGATACAAATCTGTTACAATTTTATTTTATTAAATATTTATCATCTGGGAAAAACATATGTGTTGTTGGAGATGATGATCAATCTATTTATTCATGGAGAGGAGCTGATATAAAAAATATACTTGATTTTGATAAACACTTTCCTGAGACAACTGTTATTAAATTGACAACAAATTATAGGAGCGGTCAAAAAATTCTTGATATTGCAAATAAATTAATATCACATAATCAGTATAGGAGAGGTAAAAATTTAAAGACTGCTAAAAATGTGCCTGGTAATGTTGAAATATTAAAATTAGAAAACGATCAAGCTGAGGCCATATTTGTTGTTAACAAAATAAAAGAAAATATAATGAATGGTATAAACCCTTCAGACATTGCTATTTTATATAGAACAAATGCGCAATCTAGAATCTTTGAAACTTATTTAGCAAACAATAAAATACC
>DHGE01000076.1 GCA_002402635.1 Deferribacterales bacterium UBA4806 | reverse complement strand
GAGGTGGAGAAGGAGTTATTACACTAAATAAAACCCTTGGTATTATATTAACAATGAATAATTATTCAGTTATCTCATCAGAAATCCATGGAATGGCTCAAAGGGGCGGTACAGTTGTAACTTATTTGAAAATAGGAGAATATTTGTCACCAGCAGTTATGAATGGGATGGCAGATTTTTTTATATCAACAAATTTTGAAGAATATATAAATAATAAACATTTAATAAATGATAAAGCGTTAGCTATAGTTAACAATGATACCATTTCAATTATGGGAGTTCAAAACAATGTATATATGTTTAATGCTATAAAACTTTCGATTGATAATTTTAAAACAGGTAAACAGTTAAATCAAATTTTAGCAGGTTTTTTTCTTGGCATAATGAAATATAATCTTAAATTATTTAATAATAATAATATTATTAAATATAAATTTATTAATATAGAAGCTTTAAAGCTCGGTTTTTATGAGTCCAATAAATATACTAAATAATTCCACATTAGAGGCTATTAACAAGACAATATGGCATATTAAGAAAAGCAATAGTTATTATTTTGAGTTACTGGGCTATACAAAAGAGATACATTCTTATGATGATTTTTTGAAACTCCCTTTTTTAACGAAGGAACAACTTATTCAGGGCTACCCTTATGCTTTTTTATGTGCTGATATTAACAATATCGTAAGAGTTCATATGAGTAGTGGTACAACTGCAACACCAATACTTAATCCTATGACGAAAGGCGATGTTGAACAATGGAAAGAGATTATGGGCAGATGTTTATTATATGCAGGTGTGACAGGTAATGATATAATACAGGTTACACCTTCCTTTGGTATGTTTAATGGAGGTTTCGGTTTCCATTATGGAGCTGAAAAAATTGGTGCCTATCTTGTGCCAGCTGGGCCAGGCAGGAGTATCTTTCAGCTAAAGTTGTTGGAAGATCTTGAGGTCACTGTACTTGCAGCAATATCTTCCTATCCATTGCGTTTAATTGAAATAGCAAAAGAAGAGGGTTTTGATTTTAAAAAACGTACAAAATTAAAAAAAGGAATTTTTGGGGCAGAGGTGTGGAGCGAGAGCCTGAGGAAACGTATTGAAAAGGAGATGTCAATTGAAACCTATGATATTGTTGGCATGACAGAAACAGGTGGTGTTGGTATGGGCATTGATTGTTTTGACCACTCAGGTATCCATGTATGGGACGATCACTATTTTATTGAGATTGTTGATGCTGAAACTGGTGAAATTAAAGAAGACGGTGAAGAGGGAGAGCTTGTAGTTACAACACTTACAAGAGAAGGTTTGCCACTAATAAGGTACAGGACAAAAGATATTACTAAGATTATATCGCGCAGTAAATGTAAATGTGGACTACAGACAGTGAAGATTGACAGGATAAAGGGAAGATATGATGATATGATTAAGATTAAAGGGGTAAATTTCTACCCTTCTACTATTGAATCCATTCTGATGGAATTTGATGATATATGGTATGAATATCAGATAATAATTGAAAAGAAAAAAGAAAAAAGTGAAGTTACTCTTATTGTGGAAGTAAAAAATCATATCACTGAAGAAATAGCTGACAAACTTAATACAATGTTATATGATTTACTGGGTTTTAAAATAAATATAAAATTTGTGCCTTTAGGTTTTCTGGAAAGAACTTCAGGAAAGTCAAAGCGAGTAGTTGATAAAAGATAGCATATTTTTATATTTATTTAATTATTATTTGTTTTATAATGAAAAACATGAAAGTTGAGAAAATCAAATTCCTAGATTCCCTTATTAATATTGGCACAGAATTAGATATTACTATAAAAACGAGCAAGTTTAGAGGAAAATATAAAGCTAAAGTTGAGAATGCTGATGAAAATTTTATTTATATAGAAGCTCCTTTTATTAATGGTGAGCCAGTATTAATACCACATGGTTCTCAAGTTGAAGGAACCTTTGTTAATAAATATGGTAAATTTGTGTTTAAGACAACTGTTTCTAATAAGAAAAATGAAATTAGAAGAATATTGGTAATAAATATTCCAAAATATTTATACTTAATACAACAAAGAAATTATTTTAGAGTTGAACTGAAAGAAAGAATAGATATTAAGATACTCACTGTTTCTAAAAAAGATGCTGATATTAAACTACATATACAACCAAAAAAAGGGAAATTGATTGATCTATCAGCTGGAGGTGCTAAAATTGAACTGGAGGGGAATCTTAATATCAACCAGATTATAGAATTAGCTTTAAATTATATAATAACGGATATTAACCCTGTTATTGGTAAAGTTGTGAAAATATATGAAGATAAAAATGGTGTGAGTTATGGTATACAATTCTTATCTATTATGGAAAAGGACAGGGATAAAATTGTTAAATTTGGTTTACAAGAACAAATTAAGTTTGGTAAATTACTATAATATATGGCAATTCAATATAAGAAGGATAAAGAAGAACTTATTGTCTATGTAAAAGGGGAGCTTGATTACGATCACGGAGAGAAACTTTATGAGTTTATAAAGCAAAAGGCTTTGGAATTCAATAGGATAATCATTAATTTAGAAAGAGTTAGCTATGTCAATACTGATGGTTTGCAGGGTCTTATTAGTACTTTTAATTGTTTAAAAAATAAAAAATTTTTGGTTGAAAAATTGCAAGATAATATTAAAGAGATATTTGCAAAAATTGGCTTACTTAATTTAATTCCAACAGGCAAATGAATAGAATACTTAAAGTTGGTATAGTTAGCTTTGGATACTCTACAAGGACTTTTCACATCCCCTTTATATTAGAAAATAAATGTTATGAGTTTTATGCTATTCTTGAACGATATGAAAGCAATTCTATAAAAATTTATCCTTTTATAAAATTGTATAGAGATTATGATATGTTTCTTAATGATACTAATATAGATCTTGTAATTATTACAACTCCTAATTATACACATTATGAGTTAATAAAAAAGGCACTCCTGGCAGGGAAAAATGTAGTTGTTGATAAGCCCTTTGTTGTAAACATAAAAGAAGCCATTGAATTAGTGAATATAGCAAAAAGTAAAAATTTAGTGTTGACGGTATATCAGAATAGACGATTTGATGGTGATTATATTACAGTTAGAAATATATTAGAGAAAAACATTTTAGGCTCAATCTTTGAGTTTTACTCATGTTTTGATAGATTTAAAGATAATCCTGGACTCAGATGGAGAGAAATGAATTTACCAGGGAGTGGACTAGTCTATGACATTGGTTCTCACCTGATTGATCAAGCTATAAAATTGTTTGGATCTCCCAGTAGCCTTTTTGCTATTAGTAATAAAATAGAGGAAAAGTTTGAAGTAGAAGATTATTTTTACATTATTTTTGAATATAACAGCTTCAAACTGTTTTTAAGTGCTGGTAATAAATATATTATTCAAAGGCCAAGATTTGCAATATTTGGTAACAGAGGATCATTTATAAAATCAAATTTGGACCCGCAGGAAAAGGCTTTGAAGAATGGAATTAGGCCAAGTAAAGAACCCTGGATTACTGAGGATAATTGCTATTGGGGGATATTAGGAACTGTAGAAAATGGGGTGATAAAGAATGAAAAAGTAAAGACAATTTCTGGTAATTATATGAATTTTTACGATAATTTATATAGTCATATCTTTGATAACACTTTAATAGAGGTGAAGTTTTCAGATATGCTTTTAAATATATATCTAATTGAAAAAATTTATAAAAGTATACATAATGGAACAAAAGAATTAATAAATGAAGATTTCAAAAACTATGATAATTAATAGAATAGGATATTACCATGAAAGATAATGAAAAGTTTGAAGAAAAAATTAAGCGGCTAGAGAGTATTGTTGAAAAATTTGAAAAGGAAGAACTGGGGATTGAAGAGTCTTTGCAGTATTTTCAAGAAGGAATGAAATTAGGTAGTGAATGTAAAAAAATACTTGATAGCATTGAATTAAAAGTGCAAAAAATTCTTAAAGATGAAAATATGAAAATTGAACCATGGAATGATAATGTTTAATCTTGAAGCATATATTTCTTTCTGGGCAAAAAAAATAAATTCATTTCTTGATGACTATTTAAGCTTTGATGAAACAAATAAGGGACTAGTTGAATCAATGAGGTATTCTATCTTTGCTGGTGGTAAAAGACTAAGACCAGTCATTATCTATTCTTCCTATGGAATCTTTGATAGTAATTTTGAAAAAGTGACGCCTTTTGCAGCAGCTGTTGAGATGTTACATACATATTCATTAATACATGATGATTTACCATCAATGGATAATGATAATTTTAGACGAGGAAAGCCTACTAACCATAAAATTTATGGAGAAGCAGTTGCAATTTTAGCTGGTGATGCACTTTTAACTAAGGCATTTGAACTTATGCTTGATAGAAAAATAAATATGGATGTGGAACCTGAAGTTATGTTAGATGTAGCATATAATTTAGCTATTGCTTCAGGAGAAAAAGGTATGATATCTGGGCAATATTTAGATGTTTTAGGAAATATGAATGAAATAAAATCGACATCTACAATAGAAATTATCCATAATAAGAAAACGGCAAAATTGATCGCTTATTCTGCTGAAATAGGCGCTATATTAGGTTACGCAACAGATATGGATAGAGAGAATTTAAAAAAATTTGGAGAAAAAATAGGCTATGCCTTCCAAATAGTTGATGATATACTTGATATAGAAGCTTTTGATGAAATACTGGGAAAAGACACAGGAAAAGATAAAAAACTAAACAAAATAACATATCCCGCAATTTACGGCTTAGAAAACTCTAAAAAAAAAGCAACCTTATTGGTAGAAGATGCCATAGATATAATTTCATTTTATGGAGATGCAGCAACACCGCTTATCGAAATAGCTAAATACATAATAACACGGAGTAAGTAGAGCTATCATGAGTATTATAGAACAAATAGAAGATCCAAATGACATAAAATCACTTGTTATTGATGATTTAAAGCAACTAGCAAGTGAGGTGAGAGAATTAATAGTAACAGTAGTCTCAAAAAATGGTGGTCATTTAGCTTCTAGTTTGGGCGTTGTGGAGCTTACAATAGCATTACTTAGGTGTTTTGATGTAAAAAAAGATAGACTAGTGTGGGATGTGGGTCATCAAGGATATGCTTATAAGATTCTCACTGATAGAAAGGAAAAATTTAAGACTTTAAGGACTTTTAAAGGGATTAGTGGATTTATAAATTCCAGTGAAAGTCCATATGATTCATTTACTGTAGGCCATGCTGCAACATCAATTTCGGCAGGTCTTGGTATTAAATGTGGACTTGAACATTTAAATATAAATTCAAATGTAATTTCAATTATTGGAGATGGTTCAATTTCATCAGGTTTGGCTTTTGAAGGAATTAATAATTTAAATCAATTAGATAAAAAACTAATTATAATACTAAATGATAATGAAATGTGTATAAGCCATAATGTTGGTGCATTATCTGCTTACTTGTCAAAAATTATGAGTGGGCAAGTTTATACAAAATTTAGAAGTGATCTAAAAAATTTTTTTAAACATGCGCCTTTGGGAGAACATTTTTTGCAATTAGCTAAAAAAATAGAAGAAGGTATAATTGGTTTGTTTACACCTGGAATATTATTTGAACAATTAGGTTTAAAATATATTGGTCCTATTAATGGACACGATTTTAAGGAACTTGAAATAGCATTACATAACGCTTCTTTACTTAATAAATCAGTATTGGTGCATGTAAGAACTAAGAAGGGCTATGGCTATATATATGCTGAAAGGAATCCTTCAAAATTTCATTCCATCTCACCATTTGACGTACAAACAGGTAAGCAAATAAAGATTGCAAAAAGAAACACCTATTCACAGATAGCGGGTAATACTGTGACTAAATTAGCAATGGAAGATAAATCGATTGTAGCAATTACAGCAGCTATGGAAGAAGGTGTTGGACTTAGTGAATTTTCTAAATTGTTTCCCCATAGGTTTTATGATGTTGGTATAGCCGAAGAACACGGTGCTGTATTTGCAGCAGGTCTTGCTAAATCTGGTTTAAAACCATTTTATTTTATATATTCTACATTTCTGCAAAGAGCATTTGATGAAATTATACATGATATAGCGCTACAAAATCTCCCCGTAAGGATATTAGTTGATAGAGCAGGCCTTGTTGGAGAGGATGGAGCTACACATCATGGAACGTATGATGTGGTTTATCTTAAAAT
>DHGE01000092.1:16635-22694 GCA_002402635.1 Deferribacterales bacterium UBA4806 | reverse complement strand
TTATTTTAATTATTACTTTAAATGAGAACTTGACACTTTTATGAGTAATTGCAATAATTTAATTATTATAGCTGGAGGCAGATAAATGAGAAAGGGGATTTTTTATTTAATATTGTTAATATTTTTTCTTTTCAATATAAATCTTATGGGTCAAATGGGACAATTAATAAGGTATTACCCCAATGACCCATATTTTAAATATCAAACCTATCTGCACAATGAAAAAAATAATATGGAAGACATTGGTTATCTTCCATATTACAATTACTTTCAAGAACATAAAAAGGAGATATTAGATAAATATAAAGCTATTAAAGCTGCTCTACCAGTATTAGCCATATTAGATGGAGATTATGATCCATTTGATAAGGATTTAACAAACAGAATCTGGAGAAATGAAGGTGAGAGTGGTGAAAAAGCTAACAATGGTAAAGACGATGATGGTAATGGTTGGGTGGACGACTATAGCATAATGAATTTTATTGATAAAAAGGTTTATCCAGTAAGTGGCGGCAGAAGTCCTATAGCTGAAACAACAGGAGCAATGCTATACGGCACAAAATATCCACCTACCGACCTGTTTTTGAGTAATCCTGAGTATCACGGCCATTATATGGCACTGTTAGCTGGTGCTGAGCAGGATAATAATAATGGATGGCATGGCATTTTGCCTGATGAGGTAAAAATACTCCCACTTACAGGATATCATAAAGGTATTTCATATGATGATACCCGTTTAAGTATAGCAGAGAGAGATGCCCTTGATTATGTTATTGATATGAAGGCAAAGGGACTTATAAATATCGTGGCTGTTAATATGAGCTTTCGTGCGGGGTTCCCTGGTGACAATTATTTTGGTTATGATACAACCTTTGGCAAGGGTGCTTATGAAGCAAAATTAAAAAAATTAAATGATACAGGTATAGGGTATGTTGTAGCTGCTGGTAATGATCTGCATGATATTGATCTACAACCTCAATTTCCAGCATCATTTAATCAACCAAATGGCATAGTGGTAGCAGCAGCAGCCAGCTATAATGCAGTGAGAGCATGGCTGTCTAACGTTGGGAAAAATACTGTAGATATTTTTACAGTTGCCGAAAAAGCAACAAAGCTTTTTGATTATAACTATAAAACAACAAAAGGCTTTTATTTAACAAGTGGGGGTTCTCCAAATTCTACGTCATCGGCTACCGCAATTACTTCAGCTATCTATACTATTGCCAGTTTATTATACCCCGAATGCAACCATTTGCAGGTAAAGCAGATGTTACTGGATAGTTATATGAGTAATGATAACCTATATGGTTTAACAAAGGCTTTTTATGGAATGACACACGATGGGATAACAAGATTATCAGGTGAAGGTAGAAATGAATTGGGCAACCTTATAGGTTTAATCACAAGAGATATTGATGCAGGTGAGAAAGATTACCACCTGAATGTTGAGCTTCGCAAAAAAATCTGCGGCCGATAACCATATCAACCTCCTGGGTTTAACCTCCGAGGTTCATTATTCAATGAAAAAAATATATATGTTTTTTGTATTTGCCCTTTTTATGTTTAATACAAATATTGTATATGCCACTGATGTGGCAGACAAACAGTTCCAATTGCGACTTAAAGCAAGAGAAAATTTTTGCTTGAACACATTTCAAAATTATCCTGGAAGAGACTTTATTGTTATTCCTAAAAAATCAGATACCTTATATGTATATTGTATGGCAGAATTTTACAGGAGTGAGGAAGATTATGACACTGCAATAGAGTATTATAAAGAAGTAATAAAAAGAGATAGTAATTTTATTGAGGCCTACATAGAATTATCTGATCTTTATGGCATTGTGGGAGACTTAGACTTTACTATTCTTTATCTTTATAAAGCACTTAACAAATTAAAACTATTATTTAAAGGGAGTTGCAAATATCTGGAAACATATGTAAATACATATAATGACTATATTGAAGCCTATGAAAGTAAAAATTTAGAAGAAGTTGCTACTATTGAAAGAAAGAAATTATTGGACGAGCTTGAAGCACTGAGTGAAACTTCAATTAAACCAGATAAAAAATGTTTAATTATTAAATATATTAATGAAATAAAATACAAAATTTATAATAAGCAATAATATAATTTAGCATATGTTAATCCTTAATTCTAGATTTAAAACTTTGTTAAATTATCTCAAATACCAGATAAAAACACAATTATAGCTTTGACTGTTAAAATAGTGCAGCAAGTCAATATCAAATAATATATATATTTTTACTTGTATATGTTGTTTACAATTAACACTTTAAATTACTCCAATCGAATCCCTTTTGTTTTACAATTTCAGGGTTAATTGATTTTGCTTTTTGGAAGTCATTTTTTGCTTTGTTACATGAGCCTTTAATTAAATAAATTTGTCCTCTATAGTAGTATGCTTCTGCATTATTACTATTACTTTTTAAAATTGTGTTAAAAGTGGCCAATGCCTTGTCATATTCACCTAAATCAAAGTAAACTTTACCTAATAACAAGTTGTCTACTGGTGAGTACTCTAGTAAAGCCTTTGTTTCATTTAGCAGTCCCAACTCATAATATGTTTGGGCAAGTTGTTTTATTACTTCTTTATTATTAGGATCGATATCAAATAATATGTTTTCATATATTTTTATTGCATCATTCATTTTCGATATTTCAGCTTTTCCAAGCATATATTTAATTTTAGAGTTAGTTATTAAATCGATAGAGTCTGTATAAGCTGGATTTTTTAACATGTTTTCTAATTTGATAAGCATCTCATCATATTTTTTTATAGTATCATCATTCAATTCAAGATTTTTGTAGATATTAATAATTTTATCAAATGTTTCTGTATACGGGTTTAAGAATGAAATATTGTTTGTTAAATAAATATCTATATTTTTTAAAGCGTCGTTATAATAAACAGTTGCCATATCATAATCATTGAAATAATTTTTATAAAAATCACCTACCTTTATAATTATATCAATAAAATTTGGTGCCAAGTCCAATATATTTAAATAATTTTGCATGGCTTCATCTAACTTACCATTATCTTCATAGAAAGTGGACATACAGTATAAATTTGAGATTTTATTAATGTTTTTCTGATCTAAATCCGTTAAGGGTTGAATAAATTTAGCCCAATCCAGATAAATATTATATTTTTCAGTGCAATATTCTTGTCTTTTCTCCAGAGCCAGTGCATATCTAATTTCCTCATCATATTGAGCATTTAATGACCTAATGCTTATAAAAAACACTAATAATAATGCTGTTAGTGTGATAAGTTTCTTTGTCATTTTTAATTCCTTATAACATTATTTATGTTATATTTTATTGATTAAATCTTGCTAAGTCAATAAAGGTTACAAAATTAATACATTTTTTCACAATTTTAAATTACTCCCAACCTCGTAGGTTGGGAGTAACTGTAAGTGAAGGTGGTCAAGCTAAAAGGTTAATAGATGAAAACTTCTGTGTCTTCAGGAACTTTTACTTCAAAAACTGATTTATCAAAGGGTTTGTTAATTGAAAGATTATTTAAGGTAATTTCAGTGTTATTCCCCTGGTCATCTCTGCTGACTATCTTTTTAATTATATCATCTTTAAGTGTGATTTCTATGTATTGTAGTCCAATACTCTCCTTTGGGTAGAGTTTAAATTGTTCATTGTTCATAACTACTACGAAAAATGTGCTTTTTATATCAGATGGCTCCATAAGAAGCCTGAATACAATATTTTCTACACCCAAGTTTTCTGCTTTTTGCTTAACAAGCTGTTTCGTCATTGAATCATAATAGGATAGTTCATCCTTTGTAAATAAATAGAATTGTCTGTGAGGGAGATTGTAATCCCATAATATTTTTTCACCCTTTAAAAGATAGAGATTGCCTTCATAAGTATCTTCTCCAACTCCTGCAATACTGGTCACCTGCGTAAATTGAGCCTTTAAAGTGTTTATTTTTTTCAGTGAATCAATAAGTTTTTCATCCTGAGCAAATAATAATGTACAGGTGAGCGATAGAAAAAGTATTAATAATATAATTTTTTTCATAGATATAACCTTTTGTTGTTATTTTAATTATTTTTGATAAAATATAATAAAAAAGGGTGAGAGGCAAGGGGGAATTATGAAAAGAATTTTTACGCTTTTATTGATATTTATTTGTTATTCCTACTTTTCATATGCTGAAGATGCTCGAGAATATGTAGATGAGGTATTAAAAGATATTGTAGTATATAGATCTTATGCTGATGGGTTTGAAAATTTAAGCAACAAAGAGAAGCTGTTTGCTTATTACATGGCAAATGCTACTATTGCTGGTAGGGATATTTTCTTCAAACAGATGCACAAAGATGGTCTAAATTTAAGAGATAATTTGGATAAAATATTAATTAATAGTAATGGTATTGATAGAAATCTTCTTGACAATATAAAATACTATACATATTTGTTCTGGAATTTCGGGACAAACTATGACACAAATACGGATTATTCAAAGATAAAGCCAAAATTTACTCCACAAGAATTATATTTGGCAGCTGAAATTGCTAATAAAAACGGTGCAAATATTAATGTTAATCAATTAAAGAGATTAGAGAAGACGATTTTTGATTCAAATTTTGAGCCGTATCTTGTAAAGACCGGGAGTGTTGAGGAAAGTAGTGTCAATTTTTATTCAGGAGTTACTACAGAGGAAGTATTAAATTTCTATAATAATTATAATGGCAGAAAGCACTATGATAGTGAGGGCAATGTTTTAGGCGAGATAGGACTTAATACAAGAGTAACTAAAGCATTTAGTTTATTTGAAAGAAGCAAAAGGATTGTTGAACAATTTCCTATTGAGTTATTTAGAAAAGAAATTAACAGGATAGTATATTATTTAGATAAAGCAATTCCTTATGCCACAGATAATCAGAAGAATTATATAAATATACTAAAAAAATATCTGTTGCAAGGCGATGTTTACGATTGGCATTTATTTAATAGAGATTGGCTTTTAGACAACCCTGATGTAGATTTTGTTTTAGGGTTTGTGGAAGTGTATCACGATCCATTGAATATGAAGGGCTCCTATGAAGGCATTGTAAATTATGTGAATGTGGAGGAAACAAAAAAACAAACAGCCGTGGCAGAAAATGCACAGTACTTTGAAAATAATGCCCCATGGGATGATAAGTATAAAAAGGAGTGGACAAATATACCTGTTGCAAAATCCATTAATATACTGACAGAAATTGGAGATGCACAGACTTGCTGCATAACAGGCATAAATCTTCCAAACGAGGGTTATTTACGTGATAAATATGGTTCAAAGGCAGTTCAATTGGTTAATACTTTGGATGCCAGAAACATAGGTTATAATAGAGCATTTGGGGTTCATACATTAGAAGAATTTGCACTACCTGATGAGGTAGAAGATGCTTTAAAATATGAAGACGATGCCTATAAGGTGTTGGTATATTTTCATGAGATCACGGGGCACGGTGGTGGGAAAATGGCGCCTGGCAAGGAAGGCGTAAATCCATCAGACGTTATAGGAGGTTACTACAACACATTAGAGGAGGCAAGGGCTGATCTTGTAGCTTTATGGAATATGTTAGACCCAAAGACAGCAGAACTTGGAATTTTATCGAGGCAGGCAGCAGAGGCTGGCTACAGAGACTTTGTCAGAGGAACCCTCACAATGCTTAGAAATTTTCCTGATGCCACTGAAATTGTTGAAGCTCATAGGGCTGCAGAGAACATGATAGTAAGATATATTATGGCTAATACAGGAGCAATAGAGCAGAAAAATATAAATGGGAAGACCTATTTTATAGTAAACAATATTGATGGCATGCGTGAGGGGGTTGGCAAACTCTTAACAGAAGTGCAGAGAATCAAATCTGAAGCTGATGGGGCAGCTGCTAAAGAATTAATAGAAACCTATGGGCAGTATTTAGATGAGAATGTCAGAGATGAGGTAATAAAGAGATTTACTACCTTAGAGGAAAAGTATAAACTGCCACGATATAATGTGATGATACATCCGCGATTAAT
>DHGE01000092.1:12067-16624 GCA_002402635.1 Deferribacterales bacterium UBA4806 | reverse complement strand
CTTTTATTATATCAATCTCCGAGGTTGGAATATGAGGTTGGTATGTGTTTTTTTTATAAAAATTTACAAAATCATGTATAATTTTGCTTTTCATATAAACTATAATCTGATAAGCTTTAAAGAGTTATTAAAATTTTTAGGAGCTCAAATATGAGAAGATTTGGGGAAATTGTATTTTTAGTTTTTTTATCAACACTTTTTATATTAAATCCTGTTTTATCATTCGGAGCTGAAAAAAAGCAGGAGAGCGTAACAATAAACGAACAGGATATGCAGAAATATTTACAGACCTTTAAGGGCGTGATTGAGAAATATATGGACGAATTAGAAAAGCAGGGAATAGAGATTGATAGAGAAAGAGTGGAAAAAGACCTGAATAATCTATTGCAGTTCGGGGGGCCATTAGAACTAAATGAAAAAGTGCTGAATGAGTATTTAGAGAAAAATATAAACAAAATGAATGAAATGATAAATAATATTATGTCAAAAGATCCAGCACAGTTAAGGGAGAATTTGGCTGGTGGAACTGGTGCAGTTTCAAATGGTCCAACAAATGAAGGAGCGCCCGGCCAGATTGATTATGTAATGAATATGGCTGGCAGAGTATTAGGCGGTGTGTTTGAAGGTATAGTATTGGGATTTCCTGGGACTGTTGCACTTTTCACATCATTGGGGTTAGCAATTGGTCTTGCTCTTGATGCGGGAGTATCAATGGCTGTTATTTTAGGTTGTGCTGCTCTTGCAGGTTTAATTGTTGGGGTGATATTTGCTTTACTATCAATTTTTGTATTAGCATTTATAGGTACTTTTCTTGGTGCAATTATTGGTGCACTCATACTTGCAGCAATTGTGGCTATTATTATAGGAATTATTGTTTCGCTTCTGGTAGCTATTATGATTATTTCTCTTATTACAATTATAACTATTATATCTATTTTTATCTTCTTATTAGCACTTGTTGCTTTAATAATAGTTTTACTGATTAGTCCTTTTGCAATGTTGTTAGCTATTATTGTTGGAGGTATTGGAGGAGCAGTAGTTGGTGGCGTTGGTGGTGGCGTGGCTGGATTTGTTCTGTCTCCGTTTACTTTTATTATGGGAGGCATTTCAGGTGGAATTATAGGTGGCCTTGCAGGTAGTGGATTGTCTCTTGTTGGTCAAGTACTTTTTGTTCCTATAATATTACTTTTAGGCTCAATCGGATTTGTTCTCGGTACAATAATTGGTGGGATTGGAGCACCGTTAATAGGTGGAGTGATGGGGCTTTTAAATAGTGCAGGTATGAAAACAGCCTCAGCTGTGATGAAAAGTGTTGAAAGTTATAATAATGATGATTTCATTTATAATATAGATAAAATAATAATGAATGCGCTAAATGAAGCGAAGAAGGCTTTAGGGCCAAAGGCATACAACAAAATTAAACAAATTGAAATTATAATTGACACTGCAGATTTGACAACACAAGAAGGTATTGTTAAAGCTACAGAAGAAATTTTAAACTTAGCACCAATATTTGCTCAATAAAAATTAATGGTGGAAAAAATGCTTAATAAATCATATTATATTTTCATTTTTTTGTTTTCACTTGTTCTAATATTAGAGCCTTCTATCGCCTTTTTAGCAGAAAATAATATTAATGATAAAGAGTTTCAGGAGTTTGTTGATAAAGGACTTAATGATTTAAAGAAAATTGACACTGAAAAATCAATCAGGATGACAAAGGCAGTTCTGACAAAATTTGCAGGCCATTTAAGAGAGCTTGGTTATACTGTTGAGGCAAGTGACGAATTTATAGATAAAAAAATTGATGAGTTTTATAACTCTATTAAGGGGCAGAAATTTTCGAATAAAGATTTAAAAGATTTAATGGCTGCGTCTTCAAAAACGTTTGAAGATTTTATAAGATATGCTGCAATTTCAAATGATAGAGAAAACTCACAGAAGAATGAAGATTATTACAAAAGTGATGAATTTTACAAAAACATCTTAGATACATTTCTTATAAATTTAAATACTCAAAAAGATATAGAACAGGTTTCAGCCCCCACAACAGGACTTGCTGCGCCAATAACTATTGCTTTTGGGATGGTGAGAGCTATTTTTGGAGGCCTTGCAGGAGCTGGCGCTTTAGGGTCAGGACTTTTAGCTGCAGTGATAACTGCTGTTGATTTTGGATTATCTATTATTCCTATTATATTTTGTGCAATACTTGTAGGCCTTGTTTTAGGGGTATTGGGATTATTTGCAGGTGGTATAATTGGTGCTATTTTGGCTGGTTTAATAGGATTTTTTATACCAACACTGTTGCTTATTGCTTTAATTATGTTTATCCTCTTTATAACTGTGGGAGCTGGCCTTGGAGTCGGCTTATCAACAATCTTTTCTGGTATTATTTCACTTATTTCACCTGAAGCTACATTAATCTCACTTATTGTTAGCTTTATCACTGCTTTTCTACCGCTTATTGCAATTGGAATTGCAATTATTGCAATAGTTGGAGGCGTTGTTTTACTTCCTGTTGCTTTGTTGCTTGGAATCCCAACTGCCTTATTATCTGTGCCAATTGGATTTGTTACAGGCTCCTTAGCAGCTCCTCTTTTTGCTTTTGTGGGAGGGGCAATAATTGGAGGCGTTGGTGGAATCGTTATAACACAAATGGCATTTTTACCATTGATTGCTTTTGCTGGTCTTTTCACATTTGTTTTAGGTACAGCTGCTTATATGGCGATAGGTCCCACTATTGGTTCGACTAACGATTATTTGAAACCTATGAGTAAAGGTATGTACTCAATTTACTTAAAGTATGAAAAAATGGATAGTGTTCAATTTGTTGTTAATATAAAACAGTTGTTAAATGATGTCTTGGATGTAGCGAAAAAAACTTTTGGCCCTAAGATGTATAATACAATAAAATCCTTAGAAATAATTGTGGATACCACAGATTTTACTGATGCCGATGATATAGGTAGAGCAGCTGAAGAGACATTAAACATATTAACTGTAATAGCACATTAGGGGTTATAGCTATGAAAAGAAGAGCTGAATTAATTATATTTATGATTTTATCATTATTATTGGTTATTGAGCCTATTGTTTTTGCTAAAGAAGAGGTTGAGAATAATATAATCATAAAGAAAGATGATATCATGAAATTCTGGCAAACTTTTGACAGGATATATAAATTAATAATAGATGAAACATCTAAAGTTGGATTGGGTAAGGATTATAATGATAGTATAGTAATTATTGATAAATTAATAGAAAACTCTAAAGATACAGAAATTTCTTATGATAATGTATATTATTTGAAAGATTTTTTAAAGAAAGCTAACAAGTCGATCTCTCAGTATTTACCTGTTGATGTAAGCCAGATTGACGTTGCATCAGAAAACTTGCCTGGACTATTTATTAATCAAATTATGGGTCTTATTGCTCCTTTTTTTACAACAGTTGGAGGAGGAATTTCTATTATAAGTGTATCAATATTAATTTTTTTAGCTGTTCCTTCCATACCTCTTATGTTAGTATTGGCTTTAACGGCTGGTATTATCGGTTTGGTATTAGGTGTTCTTATTGGTATACCTGTTGCCTTAATATTTGGGTTAATTAGTTTATTCTCACTGTCAGGAGGAGGAAATGATAATAGTATAAAATCAACAGCTTTTATGGCTAATAACATTGAGATTTACAAGTTACTTGAAAAATATCCTTTAGATAGAAATCTATTATACACAGACTATAAAAGAATTAACCAGGACTGCGTAACAACAATTTTAGAGCCTTTTATTAACACTATCGGTGAATTTATTGATTATATATTTAATATGTTTAAAGAAACTATAACGAATGGCATTCAATCAGGGGTTTTGGGAGACACGTTGTTAATTTTTGGTGCTGTTACTATAGGCATGCCAGTTTTATTGATATTTGGTGCATTAATTATTGGATTGATAATTATAGCGGCTTTATCCTCTCCATTCTTTTTGCCAATAATTTTATTTGTTGCAGTTGGTTTTGCTATCGCTGGCATAGGTTTTGCACTATTTGATGCAAGCAAAGGACCTCTTTCTGTCGAAGACAATTCAACATATTATGATATTATTAAGAGAATCCTTGCTAATATTGAAGAAAATCCTAGCAAACATTTAGATAGCATTGTTAAAGGTGTATTGACATTTTCTAAAAATATATTTGGTGTTAGGTCATATGCTTACTTTGACAAATTGGAATCTATTATTCTTACATCAAATTTAAAAACAGAGGATGGCATAAAAGAGGCTACCTTTAAAATATTGGAGTTTATACCACAGATAAGGTAAAAATTATATAAGATTTCTCTTAACAAATGTAAAAAAAATACGATAATATAATTATGGATGATAATCAGCTAAAAGTACTTGAAAAATTTGGTCTTTTGTTAAAGCCCTTTGTGGAAAGGCGGCGCGACATCGTAATTAAAGGCCTTCTTAAGACAAATGATAAGGCGCGGTTTATTAGAATTGTAAAAAGATTATGTAAACTGCCTTGCCTGCAAAATGTTTCTCATATAAATGTTCA
>DHGE01000092.1:0-12004 GCA_002402635.1 Deferribacterales bacterium UBA4806 | reverse complement strand
AACTTCGGATGTTGGTAGATTGTTTAGTAGATTTTATGAGGCTAAAAGTCCTGTAGCTATATCTTTTAGTGAACCCAAAGAAAGGTGTCTGTTATTTATATGTGAAGACAAATTATTATAATTATTAAACAAATCTTTTATCACAATATTTAAATCATATTTAAGTTGAGTGTTTTTTCTAGCTGCTACCCTTAATTTGTTGTATTCTTCGGGATGTTCTTTTATTTGTGAAAATATGTCTAATAATTTATTAGCCCATAAGTTTTCTTTTATAGGAAGAATAAAACCTGTTAAGTTGTCTTGAATTATTTCTTTTGGGCCACCAATATTTGAAACAATTGCAGGAATACCAGTTGCCTGAGCTTCTAAGACTGCCACCCCAAAAGTGTCAGTTGTGCTTGGAAATAAAAAAATATGTGCGTCCCTATATAAAGATGGTAGTTTATGATTTTCAATTCTTCCTAAAAATTTGATATAACTATTTGAATATTTAGCTTTATATTCATCATAGTCTGGACCATTGCCTGCTATATTTAAGATAAATTTATAGGGGCTTTTTTTGTGAAGTTTATGCATAACACTAAATAAAAATTCTAGATTTTTATCTTTAGAAATGCGCCCAGCATAAAACATATTAATAACACTATCAGAGTAGTTGTCCTTTATTAGTGCCATTTTATATTTGTTAAGATCTAAGCCTCTTTTAAAAATATCAGCGTTATCCATATTATAGCCTCTGTTTTTTAGTATGCTAATATATTCCTGTGTGGGGACAAGTACTCTATTGCTTAAGTTGTAAAACCACTTCATATAGGCATCAACAATATTAAAAATGCGTTCATCCTCAGAAATCTTAATCACTTCTTCTGCAAAATCTGTATGGTAAATACTAGTACAAGGCACATTTAGTAGTTGTGCAACTATTGTTCCGATGATGCCAACGGGCCCTGGTGTGGATATATAAATTTCAGTTGGGCTCAGTTTATATACTTCCTTTAATACATTTAATAGCGATGGAATCTTAATATTAAGAGATTTATAATATGGCAAAGTAAAATTATATATTGGTTCAATATTTATAACATTTTCAGGCAAATTTGCTTTTTCTAATTCATCTTTATTTAATGATGTCATTAAATAAAGAGGGTGATTTTCTTCGAAAGCTTTTTTCACAAGTGTTTGCAATGACACGGATACACCATTTAGATCTAATAAAGTATCTGTAAACCAGAGGATTTTTTTTCTAGTAGTTCTTTTTCCATTTAAAAATGAGTTGTTTAATTCATCTAATAAGTTTCTATCGTTATACATAAATTTGAAAGACGAAAAAAAAGGTGCAGCTAACAAAAAACCAGGAATAGATGATGACAGCGATTTTATGATATTAATGATATTAAAATTGTTAAGATCTTCATCTATTGATTTTAATATGGACGTTAAAAAAGCATCAACACTGTAAGAAATTTTATCATAAATATAATTGAGTTTGCCATCTATATCTAATGATTGAATGGTTTTTATATTATCTATTATATCAATTAATGTATGGGTTAGTCCGTTTTTATCTTTTTTAGTGAGAGAATTTCTGAATTTATGCAGTTTTATCCTATCTATAAAGGATAATTTTTCCTTTTCAAAAAGATACCCAGTAAATTCAGAAAGAGCAGACTTTGCAAAATTTGTACTTTTTGATTTTGCATATTCATAGGCAATTTTGTATATGGAAAAAGCAAAGCCTTCAAAATTATTCTCTCTGCCTGCAGCCAATGTTTTTTTATTTTTTAGTGCATTTATAAATGATTCTAAATTATGTACTTCAGCAGTCGTATAGGTGGAACCAATAAATATACCCGCATGATCATCTGATCCACCTGTAAAGCCCTTTATCCAACTGGTGCTGCTAAATGGAGTTATCTTGTGCTTAGCTGAAAGTTTTTCAATATCCGGGCGTGTGAGGTTTTTTAGTATGTTAAAGAGTACTTGATTGTTTAAGGTATTCCTTGCACCATTTCTTGCTTCAAAAACATCGAAGAGCACTATTAACTTTTCTAAATGTTCCACCGTTAATCTTTTATTTATATTAAATGTTGCATGTGCCACTGAATGTGCCAGATTGTAGTCTTTTATATAATCCCTTAGGGCATAAATATTCTCTCTATATTTTTGAATATCTTCAAATTCCTTTGTATCAATATCATATACGAGTAAATGAATTTTACATCCATCCTCAGGAAAATATGTAGTTGCTTCCACTGATACTATGACTTTATCGGGATGTTTTTCCTTTAGATGTAGAGCCCCATCAATTTTATTATGGTCAGTAACTGCTACTAAATCCATACCTCTTTTTGTTGCGATATCAAAAAGTAAGTCTGGTTCTGTATATGATTCCGAAGCTCCAAGCCTCTGGAGCAACCATTCAGAAGGTCTGTCTGAAAACTTAGTGTGTACGTGTAAATCTGCTTTTAACATATATACACCCTCCTAGGGTTTTATTAGAAAATATAAAACAAAAGTGTAATATAGTTTTAATGGAATGTTTAAATCTTTGTAAATTCTAGATTTTTGACGTAAATAACTATAGATAATTTAACAATTATAGGTAACTATACTTTGATGAACATATAAAAATTTCAAAAGAGTATTTTATGCTAAAAGTTAATATTAATATTCCTGAAGAACTAATGAATACAACTGTTATTAAGACAAATTTGGAAGATATCATTAGCCTTTTAAAAAAATACTTTATATATGAACTTACTATAAACTGCGAAGAATACGATTTATTATTTAATATAACAAATAATAATAACCTTAAAGATAAAAATGTTATCCTTTCATATAAAGTAGAGAGTAAAACAATCTATATAGAAGCAAAGTCTTCAATAGATATTGTTTATGCTTTTTACTTTTTTATGACAGATGTATTGGGTTTTATTTTTTTCCATCCTGAAAAAATTATTATTCCTAATTTTGATGAAAGAATATTTCAAAAAGATTTTATTTTAGAGGCAACCAGCAACTTTAATAAGAGGGGCTTTCATTTGCATACACTGCATCCAATAGAAATGGCACACTTTTTGTTTGTAAAAAGTGAGAAACATAAAGATTATATTAAGCATTATATCAACCACCTTGTTAGGTTAGGTCAAAACACGTTCCAGTTTTATCTTTTAGAAAAAACCAATTTAGAGGATTTTGTTCCCTATATAAAGGAAATTATTGAGTATGCACACAATAAAGGCGTTAGAGTTGGCGTCATGCTTTCACTGTATAGAATTCAACAATATTCATTCAAGCTTTTTAAATTATCAAAGATTTTTAATCTTTATGAATGTGCTAAAAGGCAAATTGATAAAATTTTAGAGGCACCCTTTGATTATATAGTTATAGAAAGCCCATTAGGTGAATTTTTACCAGATTTAATGAGATATATACCAAAGACAATAAAGAAAATAGAAGATTACATAATAAATGAAAAAAATACTCCTCTATATTACTCTAAGCATATAGTAAAAAAAGATCATAGAGTAATGGAGCCAATTGATCGTCTTGGAAAAGGCAAGACAACGAAGGCAAATTTCTTGTTTAGAACAGTAATGTGCTTTTCTATTTTAGAGGATTGTATGGGTACATATGAGAATAAAAATTTTAGTTTTGTTTATAAAAATATGCAAAAATATAAAGATAAAAAGCAGGTTACATTTTGGCCCACAGCTGCCTACTGGGTGTGTTTTGATAATACAGTCCCACTTTTTTTGTTCGCCTATTTAAAATCACGTTACGAAGATTGTAGAGTATGCAAAGATCTAAAAATAGATGGACACTTAACTTTTTCATCTGGCTTTGAATGGGGAGGGGCATTAATGGAGTTAGCTGTGGCAAGTTATACCTGGGATATTAAAAAAGATGGTAAACTATTAAATGATCATCCACTTAAGTTTCTTAAAAAAATAGTCAGAGATAAGAGCATATATGCAACAATAAAGGAGATCTATTATTTAACAAATAACTATCTTATGAATAATAAATTGCTGCCCAGTCTTACTGCAGAAGATCCTTTTTTGGAGTTTCCCATCTTTAATCACACTTTTCAACCAAGGCCAGAACTTAGCTTGAAATATATAAGACGTAAAATTAAAAAAAATGAAATTAGCAAGCTAATTCACATAATTAATGAGTTAAGAAAATTTTCATATACCCTATCTAGCTATCTTGATTTACTAGAAAAAAATATAGGTAGTGTTAAAAATGACATTACGGAGGATAGTTATGAATTAATTTTTGAAATATTTAATTACTTAGAAGTATTAAATTTCAGAATTAATCATAAAATTAACATCTACTATGCTGCTCTTTGCTTTCGTCGATCAAAGAAGAGATTTTCTATGAGGGCTTTGAGGTATCTCATATATGCAAAAAAATGTAGACTAGAGGCATTTAAAGTTATTGAGAAAGTTAAAAGTAATTTTAGATACGATGAAAAGTATATAAGTATAAAAATTCCAAATAAAACAACCTATGAGTTTTCCTATTTTTATCCTGCTGCCAAGTTATTTTTTTGGGAACGCGAGGAGAAAGAAATATTATATAATAAATTCAATCCCTTTTTTATGAAGCTTTGGAATTTCTTAAAAATTTTAGGGTTAAGATAGTGTTGTTTCTGGCATAGGAACAAGTAAAATATCAATTTGTTTTAATCTTGCAGCTTCAATTTTTTCGTAAAGGCCACCAGCTTTGCCTGAACACTTACTAATCATGCAATCTATCTTGAATGTGTCGATAAGTGCGCAATTTAGTAATGTTGTAAAGGGACCCTGCATGGCTATAATCCCCTTCTGATCTATGCCAAGGTCTAAGCATGTTTTAATTGATTCAACATCAGGTAGGATTCTCACATAAGATTTATACATGAAATCCTTGAAAATATGTAAGTTCTTTACTCCAATGGTAAAAAATATACATTTATAATTAGCTGTTTTTAAGTAATAGGCTATTTCTCTGTAATTCTTGAAAAGAAAGGCTCTTTCATAGCTATTAATAACTTCTAAAAACTCTGACTCTAAAAGTTTCCTTTTGGCATATATATAATCAATATTTAGCTCATCTGCGCAAGCCTTAGCTAATTGTGAAATGTCTGTGGCATAGGGGTGGGTAGTGTCTATTATCTTAGTTATTTTGTGTTCTTCAATAAATGATTGTAAAAGCTCTTTGTTAAAATTAATTTTTATTACATTGTTACCGTATTTTTTTTTATATAATAAAAATCCATAGTCTGTTGCAACTGTTATTATAAAGTTTGTTTTTAAATGAGTATTTTCTATAAATTTATGGGTATCTGTAGTTCCCCCTAAAATTAAGATCAAATTGTGTAGCCCCTTGGTGTAACCATTTTATTGTTTTTCAGGTATGTCTTAGAAGAACCTATAATTAGTATAGTAGACATATCAATAAATTCATAATCAATGTGAGTGAGTGTAAAAATTCTAATTTCTTCGTTTTTTCTCATAGCGTTTTTTACAGCTCCACAAAGAAGGTCACCCCTTTCTCTATAAAATAGATCTACTAAATATTTTAACTGCCAATTTCTTTTTTTGCTTTTTGGGTTATATATGCCAAAAACCACATCAATTAATGCATAAAGCTGAATACGTCTTTCTATTGTAGACCATGGAATTAAAAGGTCTGAAAGTGACATTAATATGACATCTTCTGACACTGGTGAGCCAAGTCTTGCAGAGGCTGCCAAGATGGCAGTAATTCCAGGGACTACTTCAACAAAGTCAGTATCATCTATAGTTTCATAAACAAGGGAGGCAAGACCATAAAGAGAGGCATCGCCTCCAGAGACAAGTGCTACAGTGTTGCCCTTTTTTGTATACTCTATTGCATCTTTGACCCTTTTTGATTCCTCGCCCATATTATAACTAAATAACCTTGTATTTTTATTAAATAATATAGGGGGTAACTGCTCAATATATCTCTTATAACCACAGATAATGTCGCACTTCTTTAGTATTTCTACAGCATTTACACTCATCTGATCAATTCCATCAGGGCCAATACTTACAACAAAGAGTTTCCCTTTATTCATTTAGACCATCCTTTACAATAGCCACAGCAACGCCATTTATTACTTTCCTTGGAAAAACTAATTCAGGCCTTTTTGCAGAAAGGATAGCAGAAGGCTCTGCAACTGCAGGGATATTAAGATATTTTACAGGTGTCGCAAAACTGTTAAAGTTAAAATGGGGCATAATCAGTAATTTTTCATCTATAAATCGAAACAAAAAGTTGTGATTAATAATAAATTCTTCTAAGGCTTTAGAGTGTATTTTTGTTTTGATTGTGGCAATATATTTAATCCTTTGGAAATTAATATTTATATAATTACAGGCTTTTTCAACTGCAGCATAAAGGTCTTCTTGAGTAGCCTTTTTTCTAAAACCTAACCCCACAATATAATCTTTTAAAGCATCAGAAGCCGTTGAAATGACAGGTTCACCTCCCAAAAGGGAAGCTATGAGACAGGCCAATTTATTGGCTCCTCCTTCATGGCCTGATAGTGTGCTTATTGCGTAGTGGCCACCTTCATCAACAACTACTACTGCAGGATCAACATATTTTGATCTTGCTAACTTAGCAATTGTCCTTACAACTATTCCTGTTGCCATTATTGCAACGATATATCTATAATTTGTGAAGGCAAAAGAAAAAGCGTCATAGATATTGTCATAGCAAATTAAAGGAGTATTACACTTCAATGAAGCTGGAGCAAAAATTGAACAGCCAAAATCATTTTTTAAAATGTTGGCTAATGTGAAACCTCTCTCGTTTAAAACAATAACAACTGTTTTGTTAGGGTCTATACCCATGAGTAAATGTTGGGTCATATAGTTTGGAATAATATTGTAGTCTTCTTTTTAATACTTCTCCTATAATAATAAGGGCTTTATTCTTTATATTGCGTTTTTCCACTTCACTTGCAATGTTTTTAAATGAACCCCTAATAATTTGCTCACCCTTATTGGTGACATTATATGCTACTGCAACAGGAGTATTAATATCCCAGCCATTTGATATATATACATCTAAAATAGTCTTAATTTTGTCTATTGACAAAAAGTAACAGTGGGTCCCCTTAATTGAGGAGATCTTTTCTATTTCTTCACCTGCTGGTTTTTTTGTTCTTCCTTCTGCCCTTGTCAATATAATGGTTTGAGAAACTTCAGGTGCCGTTAATTCAATTTTTAGTTTAGCAGCAGCAGCAAAAATAGATGAAATACCTGGTACTATCTCATAAGGGATATCATTTTTATCTAATTCTAACATTTGCTCTAATATTGCACCATATATGGACGGCTCTCCTGATGCAAGCCTAACAACTATTTTTTTATCTTTAACTCCATTAATAACGATTTCTATAATTTCTTTAAGGTTTAATATGGCCGAATCTATTAATAGTGTATCTTTTTTTGCAAGCTTTAATATTTCTTTATTAATGAGGCTTCCTGGATATATTAAAATATCAGCCTTTTTTATAAGACTATTAGCCTTTACAGTTAAAAGCTCAATGTCGCCTGGACCAGAACCTACAAAAAAGACATTCATACTTTTCTCTTTGGCATTATTATGATAGTTGTTAGTTTGCCTTCTTGAAAATTATCTAAATCATAAAAATTTTTAACATCTATTATTGCCTCATCTTCTAATGAATAATTTTGAAATATATAAATATAGTAATGTTCGAAGATATCTGCATTAGAATAAAAAAAGTTTTTTATAGCCATAAAATTCTCACATAATATTACTATTTTTTTCCCATTAGCACATTCTAAATTACATTGAATACTATCTTTGCCATGAAAGCTATATACCGAAATATCAGACCAGGATTCCTTTAATGTTGCAAAAGCTGCCTGTATAATACTAATACCAGGTATTACTTCAACCTTATTTTTACCAAACTTTTCAATGAGAGCCCTTTCTAAACTAAAAAAACCGGCATCACCTGACACGAGGATACCAACAGTTTTATTATCATTTTTTTCAATGACAGTAAAGGCATCATTAACAATATCATTTAATATTATATAATCTCTTCCCTTAGCTAAATTTTTTAGTCTTTTTGAGCCAGTAAGGACATCAACAGAATTTATTTTATCTATTGCTTCCATGGTTAGATATTTCTTATTCCCGGGGCCTACTGAAATAATAAAGATTTGAGTTTTTTTATACTTCATACTTGCCTATTAATTGACCCTTCATATTGCATAGATAACAAGATACATAAATAGAGTAATCTTTTAATATTCTCAATGAAATGTCTTTTGCAATTATATTAAAATTAGCTCCACTACTAATTATCTCTTCAACTGTGTTGAAGGAATCGTTCAAATTTAGTCTTTTTGTGATAAAATGGTTTGCTTGATTTGCAACTTTAGAGTGAGTATTATAATGGCCTTCTGCAATTTTTGCTAATTTTCCTGGATGACCAGCTATGGCGAAATGCTTTATCCCTTTGCTTGATAAATAATTTAAGGCACAATCAAAATAATTACTTACCTGAACTGTCTTTGCACCGCAAAATATATTTTTTATAAATTTTTCACCAATTTTACCAGGAACTAAGTAAAAATGTTTTGTTTTTTCAGCAAGTAGCACATCTATTTGTAATTCTATTGTAACTTTAATTGCTTCAATACTCATAGGAGTCACAATGCCAGTAGTCCCCAAAATAGATAAACCCTGAACTATCCCCAGCCGTTCATTAAAGGTTTTTTTTGCTAAAGCCTCGCCATTTTCTATTGTGACTGTGATTAGGATTGATTTGTTATTTGGTAGAATATCAATTAAATTTTGCTTAATAATTTTTTGTGGGACTGGATTAATTGCATATGAGCCTATGGGTAGTTGAAGCCCCTTCTTCGTTACTATACCCACTCCTTTACCACCTGTAATAAATATCTGACGAGAACCATCAATTATGGTAACTTCTGAATAAATTTTAGCATTATTTGTAATATCAGGATCGTCTCCACTATTTTTTATTACAAAAGCTCTATTTTTTTCAAAGTTTACATTAATATCTAAATTATTCTTATTAGGAAGAACAAGTGTTACTTTATTTATTTTTTTACCAAAAATAATCCAGTATAAATTTGCTCTGGCAGAGGCTGCAGCGGCTGCTCCAGTAGTAAAACCGGTACTAGGCAATAGTTTTTTCATATATTTTATCTAAAATATTTATTACATCCTTTGGGACTTTATTTATGGGATAATCAACTGCCTTTAGTATTTTTCTTTTAGCAATGCTCTTCTTTGATAGATCTACAAGCATGGGGGGGATCTTTCTACCGTCAGATCTTAAAAAGACAATGACTATTGGTTCCATAGGCATTTTATTCTGTCCACATACAACCCCAATTTCATTAGTATTGAGTAATACAAGTGTTCCAACAGGAAACAACCCAATGCTAGTTACAAAGTATTCAAATATTGTTTTGTTCAAGGTTTTTCCAGACATTGAGGCCATTTCTTTAATGGCATCATTTGGGTTTTTAGCATTTTTATAAACTCTATCACTTGTTATAGCATCAAAAACATCACAGATTGCACCAATCTTTCCATATACTGATATTTCATCATCATTCAACCCTTTAGGATAACCAGAGCCGTCTGCTCTCTCGTGGTGTTCCAAAACCATTTTTAATTCGACGCCGTTTATATTTAGTCGTTTCAAAAATTCTGTTCCTAACTCAGGATGCTTTTTAACAACATCATATTCACTGGCTGTTAATTTGCCGGGCTTATTCAGGATTTCTTTTGGTATAAAAAGCTTGCCAATATCGTGAACTATCCCACTGAACGTTAAAGTTCTTAAGTCCCTTAAGTTCATATTAAGCAATTTACCAATAGCAGCTGCATAAATTGATACATTAACTGAGTGATGATAAAGATATTCAGAATAGTTATGGATTTTTGTAAGATAAACAAGTGGTCTGTTATCTTTAACTGTAACTTCAACTACTTTATCAACCACTTTATTAATAGCCTCTAAATTAACAGATTTTTTATCTAAAATTGCATTAAATACAGCTTTTACAACAGCAACGGATTGTATATATATTTTTGGATTATCATAGATTGTTTTAAAGCTAAACGACTCTAAATCTTCTATTTCAGGTTCAAATTCATCATATTTATCACTTATATAAACATATTTTAAACCGTGATCGATTAATTTTTTCTTTAAGGCACTGTCTACTATTATATTTTTTTTTAAATAACGCGGATCAATCCAGTCAACATCTAATTTTAGTATTCTGTCGCCTTCAACTAATTCCTCTACGCGTACCTTCTTCAAATGGGCCTCTTAAATAGTATATTCTTATCTTAATTTACCTTGTATATCAACTAACTTCAATTATATTCTTATTCTATGGTAAATTTTATTGAAAATATTAACAGTTTATATGATATATCAAAAAATTGCCACCTTTGTCCACATAGTTGTGGTGTAAATAGATTTGAGAATGAGGTGGGCTTCTGCTATGCTCCGTTACACCCATATGTAGCTGATTACCTTGTACATTTTTATGAAGAAAGTGTAGTTTCAGGAAGTAATGGCAGTGGCACAATATTTTTTTCAAGGTGCAATATGAAGTGCCTTTATTGTCAGAATTATGAAATAAGCACAGAATTAAGCGGGCAGATGTATGTTCCTGATGCGTTAGCAGACTTAATGCTGTCAATGCAAGGAAAAAATGTTCACAATATAAATCTGGTAAGTCCAACACATAATATTGCTTCCATTGCTGAAGCCATCTATATTGCTAAAGGTAAAGGTTTGGGGGTTCCAGTTATATATAACTCAGGTGGATATGAAAGCCTTTCAACTATTAAATTATTGGAAGGATTAATAGATGTTTATATGCCTGACTTTAAATATGCAGATAGTGAACTTTCAATGAAACTATCAAAGGCTCGTGATTACCCTTTTTATGCAGCAGTAGCAATAAAAAAAATGTTTGAGCAGGTGGGTAGCCTCAAAATTGTGAATAATGTCGTTGTGAGTGGTGTACTCATAAGACATCTGGTATTGCCTGGATTTATTGACAATTCTTTAAATGTTTTGTATTTAATTAGAGATATTATTAAACCACAAAAAGTATATATAAATATAATGGATCAATATCATCCAGCTTATAAAGCAAATACATTTAAAAAGCTTGCAAGAAGAGTGAGTCTTGAAGAATATAATTATATAGTAGGAAAGGCAAAAACTTTAGGATTTAATATTGTAAAATGATTGAGCGAAGCTTTAAAGAACTGGTAGAAGTAATAGAAAGATTAAGAAGCCCAGAAGGGTGTCCCTGGGATAGAGAACAGAATCTATATTCATTGAAAGCAAATATAATTGAAGAGGTCTATGAATTAGTTGATGCACTGGATGCAAAAGATGTGGAGAACATAAAGGAAGAATTAGGAGATTTATTATTGCATGTTATTTTTCATAGTATAATAGCTGAAGAAGAGGGTTTATTTACACTGCATGAAGTAATTGATAATATTAAAAAGAAGCTCATTAATAGGCATCCACATGTGTTTGGTGAAGTAAAAGTTAAAGATAGTAACGAGGTTTTGAAAAATTGGGAAAAAATAAAAAGGACAGAGAAGAATAACAGGGATTCCATTTTAGACAGTATTCCCAAAAGTTTACCATCAATAGAAAAAGCATTGAAATTGCAAAAAAAAGCAAAAACCTTTGGCTTTGATTTTGAAAGTTTAGATGATGCCTTAAATAAGGTTGAAGAGGAGTTAAAAGAATTAAAGTGTTCCATAAAAGCTGAATCTAAGGAATTGATAACTGAAGAATTGGGAGATTTGTTATTTTCAATAATTAATGTTGCTAGACTTCT
Organism: Deferribacterales bacterium UBA4806; assembly: GCA_002402635.1. Lineage (GTDB taxonomy): Bacteria > Chrysiogenota > Deferribacteres > Deferribacterales > UBA228 > UBA228. Next base: position 83 of record DHGE01000092.1, on the reverse strand, counting down.
AAATGTAAATCCAGATGAATCGTTGAGAGAAACCAACCAAAAATTTATCAAAAGAATCAAATTTATTGAAAAAAACTTAACAT
>DHGE01000100.1 GCA_002402635.1 Deferribacterales bacterium UBA4806 | reverse complement strand
ACAACACCCTTTGAACAACAAATCCAGGACTTTCATTTATCATATAGGCAGGTGATGTTTTTTCATTAAAAATATAAATCGCAGCAGTTTTATATTTGTCAGTCGTTTTTATTGTGGGCATTAGAGTTTTACAACTTTCAAATCCATAAAAAGTGTCAACGGCTACAACTTTTGAAGGATCTAATTGTTCATTAATAGAAGATGTTGTTGCATCAAGACCAAAAGGAGTGGTTATACAAAGGCTATCTACCTTAGGTTTGTCGCTTTGATCTATACTAAAACCTTTGCTCTTTAAATAATTGAATATTATATTATAACCAAGTTGCTCTTTTCTACTTACCCATATATTGAAATTAACATCTATGTTTGAATACGAAGGAATATTCAATTCATATTCTTCTTTTTTACCTTCATTATATTCATAAAATCCTTTATTAACTTTTCTCCCCAGAAGCCCAGCCTCTAATCTTTTTCTAAATTTAAAAGATGGTCTATATCTTGGATCATTATAAAAACCATAATATATACTTTCACTTGCAGGCATTGATACATCAAGACCAGTTAAATCAAACAACTCAAAGGGGCCCATTTTAAAATTGGCTCCTTTTTTCAAAATAATATCTATCACATCAACAGGTGCAATAGCTTCATCATACATAGCCATTGCCTCAGTACTATAGGCCCTACCCACATGATTCACAATAAAACCTGGCGAATCCTTTGTTAAAACAGGTTCGTGACCCAAAATCTTTGCAAAGTTATAAAGAAAATCAACTGTGTCAGGTGAAGTTAAATCAGTTTTGACAACTTCTACAATTTTCATAAGAGGCACAGGATTAAAGAAATGGAATCCTGCAATCCTTGATGCTCTTTTACAACATGCTGCAATTTCAGTTATTGATAGGGAAGACGTATTAGTTGCCAATATACAATCATTCTTTACAATTTCTTCTAAGTTTTTAAATAATTCTTTTTTTATATTTATATCTTCTTTAACTGCTTCTATTATTAAATTACAATTTCTAAAATCACTTATATTATCTACTTTTATCAATTTATTTAAGGCATCATTAAAAATCTTTTCATCAATCTTGCCTTTTTCTAACGATCTATTAAGCATTTTCCTAATAAAGTTTAAAGCATCATTAGAGATAGACTCTAAATAGTCGTATACTAAAACTCGAAAACCTGCTGTGGCAGCAACTTGAGCAATTCCTCTGCCCATTACTCCAAGGCCTATCACACCAACTGTTATATTATTTTTATTAATGTTTTTCATCCTTATCTTCCTTTATATTCAGGTTTACGTTTCTCAATGAATGCTCTCATTCCTTCTTTTTGATCTTCCGTTGAAAATAACATTACAAAGGCTTCTCTTTCTAAAGTTAATGCCGCATCTAAGCTTAAATCATATCCTTTATTAACCACTTCTTTAATCTGACTTACAGCTATTGGTGGCATCTTTGCAATTTTTTCAGCCACTTCTAATGCAACATCCATAACATTCTCGTCCTTTACACAATAGCTAACAAGCCCCATTTCATAAGCATCTTTTCCGCTAAACATTTCTCCCGTTAAAAGATATCTCATTGCCTTGAATTTACCAGTGGCCCTTGGAAACCTTTGTGTCCCCCCTGCTCCAGGAATAATGCCTATTTTAATCTCAGGCTGGCCAAATTTTGCATTCTCACCTGCCACTATAATGTCTGCATGCATTGCAAGTTCACATCCTCCACCAAGAGCATAACCATTTACAGCTGCTATTAACGGTTTTGAATATTTTGATATGGAATCCCACAATAGATACATTTTCTGCAAATAAATATCAACTGAGTTTAAATTTGCCATCTCTTTAATATCTGCTCATGCAGCAAAAGCTTTTTCATTTCCTGTAAGTATAACAACTTTAACTGTGTCATCAAAATTTAAAGAAAGAAATATTTCTGATAATTTTTTTCTAACTTCCAGATTTAATGCATTAAGTGCATCGGGTCTGTTGATTCGTACTAAACCAATAAGGCCATTAATTTTTTCAAATGTAACAACGCTCATAATTAACCTCCAAATATTAAGTAGCTGGTGCTTTTAAAATCTTGCAGTTATTATCAAGTATTAATTTCGCTTCTGTCAAATTCTGTAGTTCTCCAAAAGATAATCCTTCAACTAATTCCTTAACTAATAATCCATGAGGAGTTACATCAATTACTGCAAGATCAGTGTATATTTTTTTAACTACTTTTTTAGCTGTTAATGGATATGTACATCTTTTTATTAACCTAGATCTATTATCTTTTGTACAATGTTGCATCAAAACACGCACATCAGAGCAGCCCACAACTAAGTCCATCGCTCCGCCTACGGATGGCACCATACTTTTCTCGCCAATTGACCAATTAGCAATATCACCTTCTTCAGAAACTTGAAAAGCACCAAGAAAAACTATATCTAAATGACCTCCTCTCATCATAGTAAATGATAAAGCACTATCAAAGTATGATCCACCTTTTACTATTGTGACCAACTCTTTACTTGCATTTTGTAAATAAAAATCTTCCTCACCCCTCTTAGGTGCTGGTCCCATGCCAAGCATGCCATTTTCTGTATGGTAAATTACCTCTATTTCTGGATTTACATAATCTGAAATGAATGTTGGAATCCCTATTCCTAAGTTCACAACACATCCATCAGCAATATCCTGAGCTGCCCTCCATGCGATCTGTTTTTTATTAAGTGGTTTAAAATTTGACATAATTAACTCAATTGTTTATTTATTTTTCATTTGATGTTTTTTTACATAAACATTTTGTAATAAATCATCATATACTTTTTTACACTTATAGACTCTATCCACAAAAACTCCAGGGGTTACAATCTCTTCAGGATCTAACTCACCTAATTCAACAATTTCATCAACTTCTGCAATTACCAAATCAGCTGCCGTAGCCATCACTGGATTAAAATTGCGTGCAGTTTTTTTGTATACAAGATTCCCCCATCTATCTGCTTTATATGCTTTAATTAATGCAACATTACCCTTCAGTGGTTTTTCAAAAATATATTCTTCTCCTTCAATAATTTTTATTTCTTTTCCTTCTGCCATCATAGTTCCAACACCAACTAATGTATAAAATCCACCCAAACCTGCACCTGCTGCCCTTATTCTTTCAATAAATGTACCCTGAGGAATAACTTCCAGCTCAATTAGTTCTTTTTTATATAGATCATCAACCACATATGAATCTAAACTTCTGGGGTAGGAACAAATAATTTTTTTTACCTTTTTTGCCTGTAAAAGTTTAGATGTACCTCTATCAGCAATGCCTGCGTTATTTGATATAATAGTTAATTCTTTAATATCACTATCCACTAATGCATCAATAAGTTCAAGAGGAGCTCCACATTCACCAAATCCTCCAATAAGTATATTATCTCTACTTTTTATATTTTTAATAGCATTTTTTGCACTATCAACACACTTATTAATCATAGGCACCTTTTCCTTTTACTTTACTATTGAATAAATTCTTTTATTAAATTTCTTGCAATTATCAGTTTCTGTATCTCACTTGTTCCTTCATAAAGCCTGAATAATCTTACATCTCTGTAAAGTCTTTCAACGGCGTTATCTCTTATATAACCATAGCCACCATGAATTTGAACACCTCTATCAGCCACTCTATTAACCATCTCTGTAGCATAAAGCTTACAGCACGAGGATAATAATGCAATGGGTTTTCCTTCGTCATAATGCCTTGCTGCATCAATAACTGCACATTTTGCAGCATTACACTCTGCTTTGCTTTCTGCAATCATAGATTGAATCATTTGAAAATCAGAAATGGGCTTCCCAAACTGTTTGCGATTAACAGCATACTTAACTGATTCATCAATTATTCTTTCAGCTACCGCTACACTTACAGCTGCCATATGAATCCTTGCTCTTTCTAAAATCTTCATAGCAGATATAAAGCCTTTGCCTTCTA
>DHGE01000104.1:7471-16918 GCA_002402635.1 Deferribacterales bacterium UBA4806 | reverse complement strand
CCTTTTATTTCTGCTATCTATATTCTTTGAGGGAGGACTTGAGAAGGCATTAAAACTATGATAATATTAGCAAGTAAGCATATACAGATACAAAACCATGAACACTCCCAATAATTATTCAACTTTTTGCCAATTTTATTGTGCTAAAATTTTTTTAATATAACTAAACCACTAAAGCTTGACACATACTTTACCCTTTGATAATAAATATTATAGCTCTGAAAGTCATAATTAGGAGATTTAACCAATGGAGAATAAATATAAACCCTATGTATCTGCAGCAACTGTTATGCCTGAATTAACCTTCAGGTCAGTTTTCGCTGGCATATTTATGGCTGTTATATTAGGAGGCTCCAATGCATACCTTGGTTTAAAAGTTGGTATGACAGTAGCAGCAACATTTCCAGCAGCAGTTGTTGCCATAATTGTAATGCGGGCTTTTGGTGGTTCTATTTTAGAGGAAAACCTCCTAAGGACAACTGCTTCAACTGGTGAAGCTCTTGTTGCTGGAGCAATATTTACTGTTCCAGCCTTTGTTATAGCAGGAACATGGGATACTTTATGGTCACTTAAAGCATACCTTGAGGGAACAGTCATGCTATTAATAGGTGGAGTCCTCGGCATACTTTTTGTCATTGCCTTAAGGCGTTCAATGATGGAAGATCCAGAGCTGCCCTTCCCAGAAAGTGTTGCCTGTGCTGAAGTAGTCAAAGCAGGGCAAAAAGGTGCTACTGGTGGCAAATTTATACTTATCACATTAATACTGGGCATGATTAACGAATTTCTAAAAAATAGCTATGCTTTTCAATCATTTTCAAGTTCAAGGCCGGTTCAATTTTTATTAGCACCAATTAAAAAAACTATTGGCGGAATTGAACAAACTTTTCAAGGTGGCTTTTTCTTCGGACTCCCTGATGCTTCTCCAGCGGTCATGTCTGTGGGCTACATAATAGGTCCAAGACTGGCATGTATTACCTTTTCAGGCGCTGTATTTGGTCATCTGTTTTTACTACCACTACTTATATCTATGTATGGTGGTGTAGTTGGTGCAGATACTATAGGAACTATTTCTAAAGGTATCTATAATGAAATGATAAAACCCTTTGCAATAGGTGCAATGCTCACAGGAGCAATATTTACCATATACTCTATGAAAGGAAATATTGCAAAAGGATTTAGATTGGCATTTCCTAAAAAAGAAGATCTTGAACAAACCAAATCAGCAACAAGACTTGAAATAGATCTGAATCTGAAAGGTGTTTATATTTCAATTCTTTTAATGACTATTGTTATGATTATATTTTACTATTACCTTACAGGCAGTATCGGTGGTTCTATATTGGCAGGCATTGTAATGTCAATAGGTGGTTTTTTGTTTGCCGGTGTTGCTGCATATCTTGTTGGTCTTATCGGTTCTTCTTCAAATCCTATATCAGGATTAACACTTGCTACGTTAATTGTCGCCTCCGCCCTTATTTTGTTAATTGGAGTAAAGGGTACTCAGGGGATTGCTGCTGCTCTTGGTGTAGCATGTGTTGTTTGTTGTGCATGTGGTATTTCAGGCGATATGATGCAAGACTTTAAAATCGGGCATCTCCTTGGAGGTTCGCCAAGAAGTATGGCAATAGCTGAACTAATTGGTACTTTTTGTGTTGCCTTTGTTTTAATGATACCAATTGCCTTACTTACTAAGGCCTATACATTAGGTTCTGAAATGTTACCGGCACCTCAGGCAAATTTAATGGCACTTGTATCTAAAGGTATATTAGAAGGTACAATGCCTTGGACTTTCTTTATAGGTGGTATTTTCTTTGCGTTAGCTTTAATTTTACTTAAAGCCCCTTCTGTCACACTCATTGCTGTTGGTATGTATCTTCCATTTCCTACTACATCAGCAATATTCGTTGGTGGTATTATAAAATGGATTCTCTCAATCTGCTTTAAAGGGAAAAAACTTTCAGAAGAAGTTAAAGAGTGGAGGTCCAATATTGGTATTCTTTTAGCATCTGGCTTTATAGCTGGTGAAACTCTTACGGGAATTTTTATTGCAATACTAGTAGTTTCAGGAGTGAGTGTCATAACTCTACCAAGTGGAGAAACAGTTGGCAGATTTGTTTTAGGCACAGCATGGTGGCCGGCTTTAATTGTGTTTGCTATATATGCTCTTATAATGATATTAGTTCCATTAATGGTAAAGAAGGAAAATAATTAAAATTAATTATTTAAAATATAAATATTTTATAAAATACTAGATTAAGTGGCCCATGAGATAAACAACAGTTTAGATAAATAGGCATTTGAATACAAATATGTGCGATTATGCTTTATTCTCATGTGATTTCCCAGTAATTATGTACATAAATAAGATACTTATAAAATAATATACATATAATTACTATCTTACAATCTTCAATTGTAAATTAATTTAACAAACTGCCTCTAGTAGTTTTATTAAAAATTTGTATGTTTTCTCAACAGATTCAATATCTAACCTTTCTCTAGTTGAGTGCACATCCTCCATAGTAGGGCCAATTGAGATCATATCAATGCCAGGAAATTTATTTAAAATAACACCTGTCTCAAGACCACCATGAATAACTTCAACTATTGGAGAAACTCCATACATACTTTTATAAACATTTTTTGATGTTTTGAGCAGTTCGGATTCTGGATCAGGTTTCCATGCAGGATAACTTTCATCATTAGCGCAGTTTGCTCCATATTTTTCTGCCATTTGTTTTATATTAGTGCGTACATTATCTAGCTCTTCAACATATAAACTTCTGCTACTCTGCAATATCTCAATAGCATCTTTCAAAGTTTTAACAGTTGCAAGATTAGTTGATGTTTGGACTACTTTATCAAAATCTTTATTCCAGGCAATAACACCACTTGGTAACTCATATAAAAGGTCCACTATTTTGTCTGTAATATCCTTTGATATAATCTCTGCTGGTATTTTAGTTTTATTAATCAATATTTTTATGTCAGGCTCAACTGCTGCCCATTGCATTTTCCATTTATTGAAATATTCATCAGCTATTTTTTTGACAACTCCCTCATTTTCCTCTTTTATTAAGAAATTTGCTTTTGCATCACTTGGTATAACATTGTGTCTTGTTCCTCCTTCTACATTTACTAACTGAAATTCAGGTATTTGATTCTTAAATTCCATTAAGAATTCACTCAATATTTTGATGGCATTTAGTCTTTCATGTATGTTAACTCCAGAATGACCCCCCTTAAGTCCTGTAATATTGAAAAGTATAGCAATTTTTCCCTGTAAATCTTTATCCCTTTTTAATGGTATTGTTATAATTGAATTGCCGCCACCCGCGCCACCAATAGTTATTCTGCCCTCATTTTCTGAATCGAGGTTTATAAGTCTTTTATAAGAAATAAAGCCTGACATTAGGTTTGATGCACCTGTTAGTGCTGTTTCTTCTTCGACAGTGAACAAAATTTCTAAAGGAGGGTGCTTTATATTATCAGAAGTTAAAACAGCAAGAGCCATAGCCACTCCAATACCATCGTCAGCACCTAATGTTGTCCCTTGTGCTTTTATCCAACCGTTATCAATTATTAAGCATAAAGGAAATTTTATAGTTTCCTTTGGCTCACAAACCATATCCAGATGGGCTTGCAGGATTACTCCTTTTGATTTCTCAAACCCCTTTGATGCTTCTTTACTTATTTTTACATTACCATAATAATCAACTTCTGATTTAAAATTATGAGAATTCGCTAAATTTACAGTCCATTTTATTATCTCATCTTCATTACCTGAGCACCTTGGTATCTTTGTAATTTCCTCAAAGTATTTCCACACTATCTCTGGTCTAAAATTCAACATTAAGTAACCTCCTTTTAATAAAAATATTACTGTCATCATTTTATAAATCATAGGAGATTTAGTCAACCTATATATAAGCTTTTATATAAGATGTAATAAGGAAATAGTGTTAGACAAATAAAGAAAGATTGTGAAATATACTACAGTTTATATAAAAAAGCCATGTAATAAAATTTTGCTGCTTAATTCAAAGTATAGCAAATGCAATAATTTTTGACACATTAAAACAAGATTGAATATACTATGAATGCTGCTCCAAAACCTAAATAGTTCCCCACTCCATAGCCAATCAGTCCAGTTATCACTGCAGTTATTGTAAGGAATGGCCAATTTGCTGAGATTGCAAGGGCTAAAGCAGTGGAAGGCCCTCCTATAGCAGCTTGTGCAGTTACCTGTATTGTTTGATGGTCTATCTTTAAGATTTTACCTGCCACAAGATAATGGAGAAAAGCAGAGCCATATATAGCGATTGCAACCCATATAATAAGTATGGGTGACTGTTTTAAAATAGTTGGCATAAATGCTGATGAGCCAATTGCTACAAAAAATGTATGCAGTAAATACATTGATACTTCTTCATTACCGACAAGAGACCTGACTTTATAAATATTTGCTGCAATAAGTCCAAAAGTGGTAAGCAAAAGTATGTTAACAGTTCCTGTCCATATACCAAAATTAAAGAGATGACTTAATATAAAACTTATTGCAATTATAAAAGCTGAGATGCTAATAATATAAATGAAATCATAAAGACTCCAACTTTTTTTATGCCAATAGCCTTCCTCTTTTATTTTTTTATGTAATAAATGCAATGTCTCATCTTTATTATTTTCTTCATATTCTAATACATTAAAATCTTTAAAACCCCACTTGTTCAAAAAAGATATCAACAACAATTGCAATGGTAAGAACACACTATACAATACGATATCTACAGCGTTTACAGCAACAAATAAGTCCCCTGGCGTATTAAGGCCTTTGCCCACTGCTGCTAAATTCATGCTACCGCCTGTGTAAGTACCTACAAGCATACCAACAACCTTCCATCCATGAGTGTTATCAACTTTTACAGCAAATAAAAGCCCTGTAATTATAGATACTATAAAAACAAAAAAACATGCACTGACAAAAGATATAAGTGATGTTTTCGCAATTTTTATCCAACTTTTTATATTAACTGAAAAAAGTATCATAGGTAAAGCAAGGTAAACTGTATATGTGGAGATTATTTCATATATAGGGCTTTTTGGTGGAGTTATATGTAGATTAGAAAGCATAATGCCAAAAAGGTAACAAAGACCAGGTGCGCTTATAACATGGGCCCATTTATAATGTTTTGATAGATAAAATGCTAAACCTGGTAAACTTAGAATTAACCCAACAATTACAATATCATCATTAAATAATGCTGCCATAGTCAATCTTATTTATACCAAGTCCATTATTTTCTGATAAAAGGATTTTACCTCTTTCAATAGATAGACTTTCTTTGACAGGAACATCTGATAAAAAAAATGGTGTATCAAGGTCTGTTGTTACAATATTTTTCAATCCCTTTGCAAGATGAGCTGCTGCAAGAATAGCTATACCAATCTCCTCGACCATACATCCAAGCATACAAGTAATGCCAGCAGATTCTGCTATAGTATTTATTTTCATTGCCTCACCAAGCCCACCACATTTCATAAGTTTTATATTTATCATGTCTGCTGCCGAAAGTGATGCTATTTTCAAAGCATCCTGTGCTGTAAATACTGCTTCATCTGCCATTATAGGTATAGGTGAATTTTTTGTTACATATGCTAAGCCTTCCAAATCTGCTGCCAGAACAGGTTGCTCTATTAATTCAATATCATATTGCTCAATTGCTTTAATATGCTCTAAAGCTTGTTTTGCACTCCAGGCTTGATTTGCATCTACTCTTATTTTAATATTACCACCCACAATATCCCTTATGGCCTTTATCCTTTTAGAGTTATCTTTTAAATTGGTACCAACTTTTATTTTTAATATTTCAAAACCACAGTTTACATGACTTGCTGCTTTTTTTGCCATTTTCTCTGGTTCATCAAGGGGAATTGTCATATCTGTTTCAACTTCTTCGTGATAACCTCCAAATAGCTTGTATAAAGGAACACTGTATGTTTTCCCTATTATGTCATAAATAGCTATATCAATAGCTGCTTTTGCAGCAAAGTTATATGGGACTGCCTTTTTTATTAAATGTGATATTTTTTCAATATCTAAAGGGTCCACTCCAATTATTTTTTTTGCAAGCATCTCAAGAATGACCTTCTGCCCACCAATATGTTCACCAGCAATAATTAAAGAAGGCCCCGCTTCGCCAAGACCATTTATACCCTCATTTGTTATTAACTCTATAACAAGGCTATGAGCCATTTCAATTACGCCAAGGGATATTCTAAAAGGTTCTTTTAAAGGAATTGCGATCTCTCGAATATTAAAATCAATAATTTTCATAATAGTTTATATCTTATTTTTTTGATTTGTTAAATAGATTGTTCTTCTCAAAATGTTACAAACAGTTATTTTGAATATTTATATTATAAAAAGCATGAACTGTTTATAAAAAATATTAAAATATATGTTATACTAATATAAAGAGGGATTAATTGAACGTAAAAGGTGTAGATTGCAAGGATATATAATTATTTATTAAAGATAATTTTGGAGAAATTAAATCTAACAAATGGGGAGAAATACTGCCAGAAGAATCCAAAAAATATATGTAGGTAATATAATTGAAGGATTTAAATATGAAGTTAAATCAGGCTTTCATGTTCCATTGAGAATCCTGTGTGATATGTTCTACAAACCTAATATAAAAAAGGAGCAATTGAATTTGGTATTTGGAGCAATAAAAGAGCTTTATCTTCAGTGTATAAAGTATTTTTAAACAAAGATATAGAGAAATATGCTGCTAACATTGCTAAAGTCTTTAAAATATATTATGAAACTGCAGTCACCGGCTGGTCAAAACTTGATGGTAACAAAATAATTGCTGCCATAACTAAATTTGAAGAGCCTGATTATTTGNNGCTAAGAATTACAAGTTAACCAAATCATTAGCAAAAAAAGATGAAGTGACAGAATTTATAATAGGAGTCTAGACTATTTTTTAAATCACCAAATTAGTTGCTGTAAATTTTAAATAAGTCTATATAGATTTTATGCAAATGTGTCCACATAGTAACCAGTAGCACTTACTGAATTTACATCTGCCTGTGTTAGTTTTACAGGAACTTTAGAAGCATCTCCTGTCTCTAATGTTGCATTCATAACAGCATCTTCATCTTTTACATGTTCTGCCCCTAAAGCATGGCCTATTTCATGCAAAGCCACAGCTTTAAAAACATCCTCATTATCAGAGGGTTCTATTACAATATCCGCTTCTTTTTTTGTTGTGGTGCCACTTTGTGAACCCCTAGTAGTTTCAATATGACTATAAGTTACCCCTAATGCATTGCCAGGGATATTCCCAGTTGTTATGGAATTTATACCATCGCCCGTTCTTAAATTTGTTGAAACATTCCCTTTTTCTACACGAACAGCTTCTCTACCCAAAGCTCTATTCCATTCATTTGCAGCGTCCTCAACAACACTATAATTCTTACCACCCAAATTTGTTTTCAAAACAAGTGTTGGTGAAGTTGCATACCGTGCATTTGTTGAACCTATCATAGAAACAGAATCAGCCATATTATCCCTGTCAATATTACATTTTAACTATAATTCGACAGAGATTAAAAATACTTTAGCTGTTAGATAATAAAAATTTATTCATTTGAACGCATTTCATTAGTAGTAATGGGTATGATCTTACAAAAATCTTTTAAAATATCATTTGAATTTTTATGGAATGTATTAGCAAAATTTTTCAAATGTTCATTATATGTTCTATCAATATCTATATTAATAAAAGTTTTTATAAAATTTTCTATTTCTAACAATAAGAAATCTATATCGTTTTCAGTAAGATATTCTATTTTTTTCACACCAACTCCTAACTGGCTATTTAATACATTACCTCGTATATAAGCTGCACCTGCGCTCATTCCGCTGCATATATAATAACCCATTGGTTTTTCTAAGTTTGGAATATTTAAAATTATACCAATGCCACCCTGAGCATATTCCATAAAGTAATCTCCCATTCCTCTTTCTACTCCAAGTCCATAAACAGCTATGGGAGCTTTCCTTTCATTGAGTTTACCTTCAAATGTCCTTAAAAAAGTGCTCCATTTCATATTAATTCTTTTAGCTTTTCTTGAGTGATATTTTCTTAATAATTCTTTTAAAATGTCATCATTTTCTTTATCTTTAAAGTTATCTATCTTTATTCTGTTCCATTCCTCAGGTATTCCAGCTTTCATAAGTAATAAATTTCTTACCCCTCCACTTTTTGCAACTCTAAAAGTCCCGCTAACGGAATAAGCTGCAAAGAGGTCATTAACATGCCCTGCTATATTAATTTCTTTAGGGTTGGAGGTATTTGCAACACCAACCTGTACGTTTGCAGGAATTAGAATATTATTATTTCTACATGGCAACACATTTATTTTTACATCCCTGACAAATGCAAAAGACTGATTACCTACTAATCCATTAACTATAATTTCATCGCAATTCACGCCAGTGCCAATCATACGTTGACCCATTACATTATCTAAAATAAACCTTTTTACTCCTTTTTTCACAGCTTCTTTCATTGTTATATTAAGTGTATGGCTGTCTATTTTATTAACGCCAATATCTATTTTCAAAAAATCTCCCTCAATTTTATCTAAAAGTGAATCAATTAATTGTGATTTTTTTTCTTTTATTTCATTTTCAGTTTTAAAAATACTTAACTCTTTAACATTAATAGGTATAACTTTTATTTGAGAATCAAAATCTTTTTTCCCAAAAGTCTCAAAAAGCAATGGATCTTTACCATGATATCTAAACCTACGAGAACCTACAACATCTGCATGAGTACTCATCCCAAGACCTGCTGCTAAACCTTCCAAATCTTTATGGAAACTTTTAATCATATTAACTATCATGCGGCTCCCTTGTTCAGGGTCAATTCTATAACCGTACTGCCTTGATGTAATTCCCCATGCACACTGACCTGTATGGCATCTTTGGCACAAAGTGCAACCTAGAGGATGTAAGGTTCTCATTCCCATGCCAACAAAATCAGCACCTGCTAAAAGCACAAGAAACATATGAAAACTATCTAAAACTCCCCCTTCTGCAATTATAGATATCTTTTCACGTAAACCCTCTCTTCTTAAAGCAATGTCTGCTATGTGAGCGAGGTAAACGACATTTAAACCCCTATTTTTCAAATCTATTAAATGCGCTGCCCCTGTCGAGCCATCGCCAGCTTTAATTGTTACATAATCAAACCCTGCTTTTGCTAAGGCTACGACAATATCAGGAAAGTTCCAGGCAGTTCCATAAACATCTGCTCCTATTAACTTTGTATCACCTAACAATGCCCTTAAAGATTCCACTCGCATTGGTAATTCTTCTATTGAGTATTGCAAATGTTGAGGATTGGGGGCATTTAAATTTCTCAAGGCTTC
>DHGE01000104.1:5890-7408 GCA_002402635.1 Deferribacterales bacterium UBA4806 | reverse complement strand
CCATAACCACCTGAACCAAACTGAACAATACAATGCCCCGCAGCAGACATCATGTCAGGGTGGATAAATCCTTCACCAGTGAAAAAAGGTCTGCCAATTTTAATATCAGCCATAAGCCTTGATAAAAAAGCCTCATGACTATTGGAACCATAACTCATATGTACATCAAATATAGGAGTAGAACATTTGAAACGCGCTGTTCTTTTACCTAAATATATATCTTTTAATGAACCTGCATATTCATGTAAATGGTCTCGTTGTGGGCTTAATATTTCTGCAGCATCTATAAGCCAGTCTTCAGAAAGTTTTGATGGATATTTACCATAGTGAGCACTACCTATTGTAGATAGCCCCCTCGCTCTGTTCAAGCACTCATTTATTACTTCGCTATTTGTAAGGTTAACTCCTATCTCTTTATAATCTCTATTTTCATAAACTTTAATAGCTCTTTGAGGGCACATTTTAACACATCTCTTGCAATTGCAACATTCATCTGGATCTATCCATAATATCTTTTCTATAAGTTTAATTTTATCACCACTCTCAATTTCAACCCTTTGGCCATCACTGTCATAGTATCTTTCTTCCATACTAAAAACACCACAATTACTCTCAGGGTTCTTTAGGTTATGAGTGCATGCCTCGACACATCTACTACAAAAAACACAACCCCTACCAGGCTCATCACTTTCTTCTGTGACTTCAACCCAGTATTTAGCACCTGTTGCTAAAATTCCTGTTTCAACAGGTTCTATATACTTAACCATTTTTTTAACTACAATACTTAATCTTTCATTTATCTCCATTTTTTCTCCAGCTATAGTCTAACTTGTCTATTTTCCCATTTTCTACTTTGAATGCAACAATCTTGCCTGCTTCAGGATCATACAATTCATTAAGACTTTCATCTAAAAAATACGAAGCCGACAGGATTGCTCTTTGCTCTGAAGCCATAATTGCAACATTGTCATTATATCCAATACTAAAAGAACGAAGGTGGTCTCTATCAGTAAAGCCCATAATTATATCATCATTTAAAACAATAGCCGTAGCAGGTCCACTCATTTTCATTTTATTTAAAATAGCATCATTTATTATTTTGTAATACCTTTCTTGCTTATTAATTTCCATTTCTTCAACTTCCTGTGGAAACTTTCTACATAAAATCCATTCTATATCTTCTAAAGAATAATTATTTTCAATTAAATAGTCTGCCATTAAAAAAATACTTTCTGAATCTGTGCCAACATGTATTTGTATTCCTAACTGTTCTAAAGCTTTAGCGTTAGCCTTATCGCTTGATAAGTGACCGTTATGAATTCCAGCTAACTCACCCAGTGAAATAGGTTGAGGACCCCACCATAATCCCCTCCCCCTTGTAGTAGGCCATCTTAAATGGACCAGGCATGCATCATAGAAACTATCTTCATATTGTAAAATATCATAAATTTTTACTGTGTCTTCTAATTGAAAGGCTGTTAAGAATGTTCCGTTTTCTTTAGATGAGGAAAAAATCCT
>DHGE01000104.1:0-5835 GCA_002402635.1 Deferribacterales bacterium UBA4806 | reverse complement strand
AAATCATACTCATAATAATATTTCCTAGCAACTAAATCATGTGCCTCTAATATCCTGATACCCCATTCATCCAATGCTTTTTCTAATTCTAATACTTTATATTGATTCCTGTACATTATATGCAACACATAAAAATTTAATTCTTTATAGAGACCTTTTATAGTAATTCCTGCTCCAGTTCTTGCTCTATATTGTAAGCAGGCTGCACTATTAATAATAGAACTTAGTTTAAATTTGCCAGCAACACCTAATAGGCCACATGCCCCTTCTGGAAGTCCATTTTTACCACCTGAAAATTCTTCAACACTTATCATTTTTTCTTATCACTCCTAAAAACAATATCATCATTTTTATATTGATTATCTAAATATCTCTTATAAATAGATTCTTCTCTTACAACAGATAAGGCAGCTCTAGGACAAGCTTCAACACTTTTAAATGTGGCAGTTTCTAATTTATCTTTCAAAAATAAGTAAAAGCATTCATCTACATCTGCCACCCATGTTTTATCAATCTTTAATATTGAGCCATTGCTATAATGAAAACACCAATCACACTGAATACATATTCCACAGAAAAAACATCTTTCAGCCATAAGTACTGCTAATTCTTCTTCGACAGTTTCCACTATTTCTTCAAAATTATTTTTTCTGCTCTCAAAAGGGAGTGTTTTTTCAATAAGGCGTGACAAATGATCAAAATATTTTGTGTTTAAATCACTATAATAGGCAATATCTTTAATATTAAAATTATTAATGTTCTCACCTAAATAAGCTCTAACTGCCTTTGATGTTTCCTGAGCAAGTCCAATGGACCTTACAACCATTCCAATTCCTTCAACGGAGCCCATAGATGCATCTCCCGTTAAAAAGATTTTATTACGTAAATTCTGCGGTAGATCAGGGCACAATAATCTAGGAAATTCTAATTGAAAACGCTCACCAACAAAAAATAAATTGGGCCTATCGCCTATTGCTAATACAACTCTGTCACAGATTAATTCTTCTATCATATCTTTTATAGGAACTGGTTTTGCTCTACCGCTTTCATCAACAGGTCCTAGTTTCATTTTCTGGCAAATAACATGTAGTTTGTTATTAACCCTTTTAATCTTTAAAGGCTGTAATAAAAACTTAAATTGCACACCTTCTTTTTCGGCTTCCTTTAATTCACCAGGATGAGCAGTCATTTCCTTTGATGTTCTTCTATATACAATCATTGGATCTCCACCAAATCTAACAGACACTCTTGCTACATCAAATGCAGTATAGCCACCACCAATTATTATAATTTTATCACCTTTTTTAATATCAATTTTTTTGTTATCACCTAAATTAACATTGCGCAAAAATTCAAGTCCTGAGATTACTCCTTTTAAGTTTTCGCCTTCAATTCCCGGTAAGTTAGGTTCATTAGCACCTGTAGCTACTATTAAAGCATCAAACTCTTCTGCTAAATTGAGAAATTTATTCTTATCTACAGTATAGTTTGTTACTATTTCTACACCTGCTTCTTTTATAAAATTTAATTCTCTTTCAAATACTTCTCTTGGGTACCTGTATGCAGGGATGCCTTCTATTAACAACCCTCCAGCTTTACTGTGTTTTTCAAATACAACAACTTTGTATCCATGTATAGCTAAAAAATATGCGCATGAAAGCCCAGATGGCCCTGAACCAACAATGCCCACCTGTTTGTTAAGAGGTTTAGATTTCATGAGAGGCTTTAAACCATTTGCATAGCCCCAATCAGCGACAAATCGTTCTAAAGCTTTTATATCCACTGGATCATCGAATTTAGCTCTATTACATGCAGTTTCACAGGGATGATCGCAAAATCTACCACATCCTGCTGAAAAAGGATTTGTTTCTTTTAGTATATAAAAGGCTTCTTTAAAACGCTTAAGTGTTATTAAATGTAAAAAACGCGGTATATCATTTTTTGCAGGACAACCTGTATTACCAAGATGATCATTAGAATAACATGGACTTTTTCTATTTATGTAAATAGGGTATAATTTTTTCAATTAGCCTCCTTACAACAAGTTTTATAAATATTAGAATATAGCAATAAAATATTTAATTTTATAATATTGTCAATTTAATTTTTATTATAAAATAAGATAAATCATAAAATATATCTTTAAAAGTAATGTCTAAATAATTATTTGATAAACCTATATTTTTAGTAGATAATTTTAAATTTTTCAGTCATTTAATAATGTTAATAGGATTTAATCTTGCAGCAATGAAAGCTGGATATAATCCTGATAATATCCCAATTAAGACACAAGATATAAAGGAAAAAGATACTCCTTTTATAGATACAACACATGGTAATTTCGCAAAATAATATATTATAAAAGATAGCATTAGTCCTATCATAATGCCCAGGATTGCACCTGTGAGGGTTATAAAAGTTGATTCATAAATAAATTGAATAAATATGTCCCTTTTTTTTGCACCTACTGCCCTTTTTATGCCAATTTCATATTTTCTTAAACCCACTATTAACAACATAATAGAAAATATACCAAGACCACCTACCATATAGGAAATAACTGATGTAATTTTGCCTAAAACATCTACAAGATTCACAATTTCATTTCGTAAGCGTCTTGCATCAATTGGATTTATAATAGTAAAATCATCTTCCATATCTTCTTTTAATTTATGTCTTTCCCTCAAGATGCTAGTAATGCCTTTTTTAACATCATCAAAAACATCCCAGCTCCTTATTTTAATCTCCATACCATCAATATATGTAAGATTATCAATTCTATTCATATATGTTTTAATTGGTACAAATGTTACATCATCTAAATTATTCCCATTAAGATCAATACCTTTTTTCTCTATCACCCCAAGAATATTTAATATAGTATTATTAATACTTATATGCTTGCCTACCAAACTTTCAGTTAAACTCAACTTATCTTTTATTTCAGACCCTACTACTACTACCTTATCCTTTCTTTTTACATTTTCCTCATTAAAAAAACTACCTTCATTAAGTTTTAATTTTCTCATCACCGCATAAACATTGGTGGTACCGATTATGTTTGTAGTTATGTATTTTTCACCATATCTAACTGTTAGTGTTCTCTTAACATAGGGAGCAATTTCATCAATAAATATAATAGAATTTTTTAGAGCTTTAGCATCATCTAATGTCATAGTTTGCGCAATACTAAAACTCTTCTGTCGGCCAGCTCTTACAATTTGACCTGATGCAACTGTTATAACTTTATCTCCAAACTTTTCTACTTCTCTAACTATGTTTAATTTTATAGATGCTAATACATTAAAAACTATAATTAACGATAAACTCCCCAAAAAAATACCAATTATTGCCAGAATAACTCTACCTTTATAACTTTTCAAAACATTCAAAACAATTTTTAATGTAATTATAAAATCTTTCATTCAGTTCTTACCGCCTTAATAGGATCTACATTAGCAGCTTTTCTTGCAGGTGCAAAACCAAAAATAATAGATATTAAAATTGTTGATATGATAACTAAAGCAAATATTATAGGTGAAATTTTTATTTCAAAAAGCTCAGATGCCTTTAAAAAATGGGCAACAAATATACCTATAATAAATCCAAATAATCCACCTGAAATAGATAATATAAGTATCTCAAAAATAAACTGCATAAATATATCAATTTTTTTTGCTCCAAAGGTTCTTCTAATACCTATTTCGCTTATTCTATCTTGAACTGAAATTAGAAATAAATTAGCCACTACAAAGCCCCCTACAATTATCGATAACAAAGTAATTATAGAAAGAAATAAAATCATAGATCCTGCTATAGTAATAAAAAATTTCAATATTTCATTGGGACTTATCATTAAAAAATCATCTTCCTCACCGTTAGCTAAATTGTGTCTCATTCTCAAAAAGTTTTTTATAGATTTTTCCATAGTATCCAAAAGTCTTGGATCTTCAATTCTAACTTTTATCACATTTACATAAATATATTCACCTGTAATAAATCTTGAGAGTGTTGTTATAGGAATAACAATTCTATCATTAATATTATGTCCATGTGATGAAACTCCTTTTTCTTCTAATACTCCAGTAACCCTACAATAAAAATTATTAATTAATATGTAATTATTTAATGGATTTGATTCCCCAAATAACTTTTCCTTTGTATATGAGCCTAACAAACAAATCTTTTTAAAATTTTTTACATCTGTTATCGTTATATCTGATCCTGTAGAGATACTTGTATTCCATGCAACTGCATAATTTTCTGTTGAACCCATAATGTTTGTTTGTATATGATTATTTTTATAACTGACAGTTAAACTTCCTCTTCTATCCATAGGTGCAGTAATATAGATTTGTGGAAAGGCTTCTTTAATTGCCTCTGCATCAGCAAATGTTAAAGATTTTAATCTTTTAAATATGCCCATTGTCTGACTTCCACCAATTATTAAAATGGAATTAGATCCAAATTCACCTAATAAATTATAGATTTTTAGTCTTGCACCATTAATTGATCCAGATACAATAGTTACACCTATAATACCTAATGCAATACTAGTTATCGATAAAATACCTCGTAATTTGTAATTATTAGTCGCTTTCAAAGCCTCATAAAAAAGAATAATGAGTTTATAAAACATAAAATTATTATAATATCGATTGCTTTACGGTTTTTAAACTTTTAAGTATTTTTTTAACTTCATCAGTATTAAATGTATTTAAGGTTTTGTCCTTTTTTAATCCACCTTTCCTTGCTATAAATACACCATACCTGTAATCAAAAAGACCATTAAGATTATGAGCATCGGGATTTATAGAAATCAAAATATTCTTATCAACCGCTTTTGGAATATTTCTCCAATCGATATCTAACCTTTGAGGATTTGCATTTAATTCTATTATAGTTTTATAATCTGAAGCGACATTTAGTATCTTTTCAACATCTAGTTTATAAGAATCCCTTGCTAATAACAATCTACTTGTCATATGTCCTAGCATAGTTGTATGTGGATTTTTTATGGCTCTAATTATACGTTCAGTCATTTCTTCTTCAGACATATTAAAATTAGAGTGAACACTAGCTATAACAAAGTCCAACATATCCAGGGTTTTATCATCATAATCTAATGTACCATCACTTTTTATCTCAGATTCAACTCCATGAAATATTTTAATATTATCATATTTATTCTGTACCTCTTTTATTTCCTTTTTCTGTAAAACTAATTTTTCCTCTGTTAGTCCTCCTGCATAATAGGCTCCTTTTGAATGGTCACTAATTCCTATAAAATTTAAACCCAATTCGATCGATTTTTTTACAATCTCTTCAATAGAATTGACTCCATCTGAATAATTAGTATGAATATGGAATACTCCCTTAATATCTGATAATTCTATAAGTTCATTTTCATCTATTGTCCTTTCAAATTCAAATAAGCCTTCTCTCATTTCAGGAATAATATATGGTAAACTTAAATTTTTGTAGATATCTTCTTCAGATCTAATTAATACTTTTTCATCACCAAAAAAAAGTCCGTATTCATTCAATTTATAGCCCTTATCTTTAGCAATACCTCTGAGCTTTTCATTATGAAATTTACTGCCAGTAAAGTGATGTAGTGTTGTAAAAAAATCTTCCTTTTTACATATTCTGATATCGACTGGAAAATTATTTACTAATAGAGAGATTTTTTTATCCCCCTTCTCTTTAAAATCTTTAAAATAATTAGATTGAATAATTTTATCACTTATATCCGACTCATCTGATGACACAACTATATCTAAATCTTTAACAGTCTCAAGTTTTCTTCTAAAGCTTCCTGCTATTTCAACATTA
>DHGE01000034.1 GCA_002402635.1 Deferribacterales bacterium UBA4806 | reverse complement strand
TCTAAGTAAATCTTTTAGTTAAAAGAAACCCCTTTAATTGGGGCTTTTGTATTTGTGTATAAAGGCGGCAGGTATTTACTTAATATATGATTAAAGTTTATTTCTTTATCAACTCTTTACGATATAGCACACGGCGCAAATTTGTCTATTATGTTTATAGCTTGGCTGAAGTACAATGAAGAGAAATTAACGAAGAGATTAATCAGATTTGGGAAAGGGGTATTTAATCTGAGTGATCCAAAACAGGCTATCAGCTCAATTGGAGGATATTTTAAAAAGATAGGCTCCCATATCAGGCTTAGGAATGTCAATATCGATCTATCTGAGATCGATAAAATAATAGCTGAAAATGGTGTAGTGCTTGCAAAAAAATGGGTATAAAGGAATATATAAAAGAAGTGATATCTGGTATTTTAAAATTTACAAGTTAAAAGATGGGAAAAATAGATTTACATTAAAAATTAAATTATTGAAAAAACAAACTTTACAATATATAATATATAAATTTATTTGGAAGGTATAGTATATGTTATACTCAAAAGACATAGAAAAAATAAAAAAACTAATAATAGAGAAGGACACAAACCAGCAGTTCGAATCTTTTGCCTTTAAAATCCTTTTACAACAGTTACGCACGAGATATTCATTAAAAAATGATGAAGAAACGCTATCAGAAGCTACAAAAAAGGTTGAAGAATTCTTTGAGAAGATGAAATCCTTAGATACAGTTAAAAGGGATTTTAAAAAAATATGTGGGAGAGAGTTAAATGTCTAAATTATTAGATTATAATGAAGCAGTAAAACAAATAAATTCTGGCAAATTACTTGTTATTTCAGCTAGTGCTTCAATGCTTGAAAAACTACCAAAAGGTAACTACATAGCAGGCTCTACTTACTATTTTTTAATTGATGGAAAAGGTGAAGAATGTAATGATAAATATTATATTGAAGAACTACCAGATGATATTAAGGATTATAAGATAATAACCTATGATGAGGGGGCTATTAAAGATATTAACAAAAATATTCCTATAAATGGTTTTGGCTATTGTTTAATACCTTTTGGGTGTAAAACTCATTTTGAGTTTGCTCTAAATGCTCCCAATTATGACGAATTTGCTATGAAGAATCTTTATGGATTTATTACTGGAGTTAGAAAAGAGGATATTGGAAAGATGAATGGAGTGGTTATTGATGGCCTAACAGGCACAATTTATGATAATAAAGCTATAACGCTCAATGTAGCATTAAATAATTCTTATTCTGCAGAAATAGATATAATAAATCCTTTTGAGCCTGATAGAACAAAGAGAATTGAATTCTTAGAAGATTCTTTTGAAGTTAAAGAAGCCATAATAAATGACAAGAAATTAAATTTCATAGAATACTTAAAGGAAAATAATATAGATATAAGATATCCAATATTAAATGATGCTTTTGGGGCTAAAGTAAATATATCATTCCTTAAAGTTGAAGGCGACAAGGTTCTCATGGGTTCTCCTGTTTTTAAGGGTACAACTTATTATTTCACAAAAGTTACCGATTATACAGAAGAGTTGTCAAAAGTAGAAGTTCACGAAAAACCTTATCTTTCCTGCAACTGTTTTCTAAACTATTTATATATGGGGTTAGAAGGAAAAACTTTAAACAGAACTATTTCTGGGCCTATAACGTTTGGTGAGATTGCTTATAGACTACTTAATCAAACAATAGTTAATTTATATATTAAGAAAACATAAGGTATAGATATCTTTTTTTTGACAAGAAATTTAACTTTTATAAGATACTATTTTTTTCTTCATCCTGAATTGATCTGTCTATAGAGATCATAATTAGTAAAATTATAACAATAATCACTCTTTGCCAAAAAAGGTTAATCTTTAATGTGATTGTACCATTATAAATTGTAGCCTTTGATATGTTGTAAAGTGAATACTGCTGAATGAGTAAAAGGATAGTTTTATTTCCTCCTATATTAATAAAATGATTTTATAGAAGTAAGAAATAGTTTAATACTTAATTTTATCCTGAGTTTCTAATTTAGATTTTTCCTTTAAAATAATATCTTTAAAATTATTGAGCAAATCAAGTATATTTGGGTTGTTATTTAAATGCATATTTAAAGCTAAAGTACCAGCACGTTTTGCGTCAGATTTTTTTATATCAATGTTCTTTGATGTATTTATAAGAGTTTTCTTATTATCCAACAAAAAATATATATCACCTCTTTCATTAACAAAAATTGGATATTTAACAAATTTGTAATCCTCATTAATTAATTTAATAACTCTAGTTAATAATCTGGGGTCTTTTTTGAATTCTTCCTGAATTATATTGATAAAGTATAAAATTGAATCACCTAATTCAACAATATTTTCATCAATATTAAATAGCTTATTTGAAATTTCTTTTAATGTATTACTAATTTTAGTCATAAGTTTTTAGATAATGTAATAATTATGATATGTCAAGCTACTTTTTGTTTTTTATTATAGATAATGTATGTTTAAATATTTATAATTAGTAGAAAAATAATTAAAATTATGTTATTTAAATACAAAAGATAAC
>DHGE01000082.1:3643-6993 GCA_002402635.1 Deferribacterales bacterium UBA4806 | reverse complement strand
TCCATTGGTTAAATCTCCTAATTATGACTTTCAGAGCTATAATATTTATTATCAAAGGGTAAAGTATGTGTCAAGCTTTAGTGGTTTAGTTATATTAAAAAAATTTTAGCACAATAAAATTGGCAAAAGTTGAATCATTATTGGGAGTGTTCATAGTTTTGTATCTGCATATATTTACTTGCTAATATTATCATGGTTTTAATGCATTCTCAAGTCTCCCCTCAAAGAATATAGATAGCAGAAATAAAAGGGGTCCCCACAAAAATGGAACATTTTGTGGGGTAGAGTTGTACCCCCAGTTTGGGATTGGTTGTATCCACTTCCTTTTAGCATTCTGGATTCCCAGGTATAATAGTTTTAAAAGGCTGTCCTCAAAGGGATTAGCTCCCTTAGTAAAGGCCAAGTTTTCTATACTGTCTCCTGACCTGATCCTATAATATTTGTTTTATAAATAATTTATGAAATAAATTATTAAGCAATATCATAATATTACATTGGCTACTTGTATGTATTGTTTTTCTTTCTTTAATATAAAAAATCACAGTAATAAAAATATTTATTAATGAGAGTAGTAATAATGCTTTAAGCATAATGGATATGATATGAGAAGTAGATGTGCTTTATAAATGTTAAAATTATTTTTTATTGAAAATAAAAGAACTTTTAAGCCAGGTTTGTCAAAAAGTGACCTAAATCATTGATAGCATAGAAAAAGAGGCATTGCCTCTTTTTACGTTTCTTTTGAAAAAAGGAAACAAAACATAGGATAAAAAATAATATATAAAACTAACATAAAGGGATGATATTTTAAGAAAAATAGCGTTTCTTTTATGCTATATTTATTGGGGAATTTAAAGGGGATAAAAACCTGATATGTTAAATTAAAACATAAAGGGATAACATTTTGTAAAAAGAGATATTTTTTTATGTTGTTATTATAGGAGTTTTAAAGAGGTGTAAACTTTTTATGTTTAATTTGTAACTTAAAGATTTTTAATTTGTTGTAATGTGAAAATGTTATTATCTTCTGACAGCTTTTAGTACATTATGTATATGTATATTTAAATCAGAGTAGATTTCTTTATGACTCTGCTTAAGCTCTGCTTGTTTTTCTAACTCTGATTATTTTGCCAACTCTATCTTTCATAAGAACGGTTGCCCTGATATGGGTAGATAAAATATCCCTATGTGTTACCCGTCTTTTTATTCCTCCTATTATATTTACATATAAACATAATACCTTACATATCATTTATTTTTTTTCTATATCTATAATATTCTATTGTTTACTTTTCTATGAGATCTGTTGTAAGTTGACAAACTTGGGTTAAAAAAACTTGAACTTTTTTTATATTTTACTATCACTTTTATTATAGGAGGTGTAATATGAAAATATTTATAAGCTTTTTTGCTCTCGCAATTTTTTTATGCTTGCCATTATTGAATGTAACACAATTATCAGCCCAAGTTGCCGAAGAGGGTGCTGTTACTGAGATTGTTGAAACAGGTGATCCAACAGCTACGACTACTGAAGAAGAAACAACAGAAGATACTGCTAGTACTAAGTTTGATATTTTAAGAGCAAAAATTCATGGTAAGGCTAATGGATTACAAAATGCACCTGGATTGCAAAAGCCTTTTAATCCAAAATCAAAATGGGGTAGAAATTCACAGTAATTCCATTAGAATTTCATTTAAGAAACCCCCAAATTGGGGGTTTTTAAGTATAAAAATATAATATATAAGTTATTTTAATTACATTCTTATAAATGTATTTATTTTAGTATACATTAGTAAATTTCTTGAATATATTTATAATTTCAGATAATAAATTATTTGCTTTTTAATAAGAAGATTTAGTTTTTACTTAAATTAATTATTAAGAGATATTTTAAGAAAATGATTACAATGGATGAGATTGCTAAAATGGCAAATGTTTCAAGGGCAACAGTTGACAGGGTTGTTCATAATAGGGGAAGGGTGTCTAAAGAAAAAGAAAGAGAGATTAAAAAGCTTTTAAAAAAATATAATTATGTGCCTAACCATTTTGCCAGCCAACTTAGATTAGGCAAACAATACAGAATTGGAGTTATTATGCCAGATTTGCAAGTGGATGGTGCTTATTGGAAGTTACCTTATAGAGGAATATGTAGGGCATGTGATGAATTAGTTGCAAATAATGTTGAAAAAAAATTTATATTTTATGATAAATATTCAGTGGGCTCATTTATAAGAGCTTTTGATAATATTAATGAAGATTCATTTGATGGTCTTTTAATCGCTCCTGTTATGACTGAACCTATATATGAAATAATTAAAAGGCTTCCTTCTGAGCTGCCCTACGTTTTTTTTGATTCCTATTTGCCCAGAATAGGTAGTGCAAGTTATATAGGAGAAGATCCCTATGGTGGAGGTTTTTTAGCTGGCAAACTTATGAATTTACTTATAAAAGAAAAGTATACACTTATAGCTTTCCGTTTAAAAATTACTGATTTTCATATAGATGAGAGAATAAGGGGTTTTAAAGATTATTTTATAAAGAAAAGAGCCAACATAGACTTAAAAGTCATAGATTTGGATGTAATAAATAGAGAGGTTCAAGTATATAATATTATAAAGGAAGAAATTGAAAAGAGTCCTCATTTTAAAGGTATTTTTATACCAAATGCGTTAACTTATTTGGCAGCGTTGGCACTTGAGAAACTTCAGCCAAATGATAAAATACATTTAATTGGATATGATCTAATAGAAGAAAACATAAAATATTTAAAGGCTGAAATTATTGATTTTTTAATTGATCAGCGTTCTGAAGAACAGGGCTATAAAGGTATTTATGCACTATATAAACATTTAAGTATGAATATAAATAAGCGCTTGAATAATAGTAATATTTACTTACCAGTTAATATAATAACACAGGAGAATATAAAATATTATATTAATTAATGCATTTTTATTTTGACTAAACAGATTTTTTATAGTAATGTGTTCACGTGAACATTTTTATTAGTTTAGTTTTTATAATAATTGAATTAATATAAAGTTAAATTTAATCTGTAGAAATAGTATTAATAACTGGGAGCTTAATTATGACTTTAAAAGACAAATATATCTTAGTTTTAGGTGGAGCCGGTTATGTTGGCTCTCATGTGAATAAATATTTAAGCAAAGCAGGCTATAATACAATTTGTTGTGACAATCTTGTAAGAGGCTGTATTGATTTTACTCAATATGGCCATTTTATCCCTTTAGATATAGCTGATTCCAATCAACTATCACTTATATTCAAAAACTTCAATATTGATGCAGTTATGCATTTTGCTGCATTTGCATATGTGGGAGAGTCTGTA
>DHGE01000082.1:0-3610 GCA_002402635.1 Deferribacterales bacterium UBA4806 | reverse complement strand
GCTATTTATGGTAAACCTCAATATATACCTATAGATGAGGACCACCCCAAAAATCCCATTAATCCCTATGGTAGATCAAAGCTTATGATTGAAGAAATTTTGGATGATTACTCTAAAGCTTTTAATTTAAAATACGTATCATTAAGATACTTTAATGTTGCAGGAGCAGATTTAGAAGGTGAAATAGGTGAAAACCATAATCCTGAGACCCATATAATTCCTCTTCTATTAGATGCTGCTTTATATGAGTCAAATGTTTTTACTGTTTATGGAAATGATTATGATACAAATGATGGAACATGTATAAGAGACTATATACATGTAATGGATTTGGCTGAGGCTCATAAAAAAGCATATGAATGGCTAAAAGAAAATAAGAATTCGGAAGTATTTAATCTTGGAACAAGTAAAAGTTACTCTGTCCTTGAAATAATAAGGGAGGTTGAAAGAATAACTGATAAAAAAATAAATTTCAAAATTGGGCCGAAAAGGCAGGGTGATCCACCTGCTTTGATAGCATCAAACAAAAAAGCTCAAGAACTTCTTCAGTTCACTTGTAAATATTCAGATATAGAAACAATTATTAAAAGTGCCTACAAATGGCATACAAAATTAAGGAGATGAAGATAATTATGGAATCTTTAATTAAAGAAAGTGTAGAAGACTTCAAAAGCACTTTTGGACCAAAAGATCATTATTACTGGGCTTTAGCTCCAGGTAGAGTTAATCTAATTGGAGAACACACAGACTATCATAATGGTTATGTATTACCTTTTGCAATCTCTCTTTATACAACAGCTGTACTTTCACCAAATGATACGAAAATAGTGAATATTTATTCTAAAGAATATAATGAAACTCACTCCTTCTCCTTACAAGAGAACTTTATAAAAAAAGATAAATGGACAGATAGATTAGAAGGTCTTATAAGGGATTTGTTAAAATCTAATAAGACTTTTATGGGTTTTGATGTTTATATTGGGGGAGATTTGCCAATAGGTAAGGGCCTTAGTAGTTCAGCATCTTCAATGGCAGCAGTTGGTGACGTTACTGCTAAATTCTATAACATAAATTATGAAAAGCTTACATTTGCTTATGCTTTGCAAAAAGCTGAACATATTTATGGAGGTGTAAACTGTGGATTAATGGATCAACTTGCAATATTATTATCTCAAAGGGACAAAGTGCTTTTTATTGATTGTTTAAACCTAAAAACAGAGAATGTAATTGTACCTGATAATTGGGCAATAATATTAATTGATAGTGGAGTAAAGCATGAATTGGCCAGCAGTGAGTATAACAAAAGACAGTCTGAATGCAAAAGATTTATAGACATTATTAAAAAAACAAAACCCTCCATCAATACACTAAGAGATGTAAGCTATATAGATATAGCTCAAATATTAACAGAGATAGATGATAAGACATATAAAAGGGTAGTACATGTACTAAGTGAAAATGAGAGGGTACTAAATATGGTTAAAGCTTTAGAAACAAGTAATATGAAAGAGTCATTTACCAATTTAGTCAATTCCCATTTAAGTCTAAAGTTTAACTATGAAGTGAGTGCACCAGAACTTGATTATTTAGTTGAGCAAGCATGCCTAATAAAAGGGTTAATAGGATGCAGAATGACAGGTGGTGGTTTTGGAGGCTGTACTATTAACCTTGTTGAAAAGGATTCTGTAAAAGATTTTATTAATCAGATGAGTAATAAATATCGGTCTTATTTTAATAAAGAAGCCTGGATAAAAGAAGTATATCCTGTTGAGGGGTTGACAAATGGAATATGGAAGAACATTTAATTTCAACAAGCCACATCTAAGATATAATCCTTTGAAGGAAGAATATGTTTTGGTATGTGCAAATAGATTAAAAAGACCTTGGCAAGGTGGCGATGAAAAGCTTTTGGATAGGTCAGAAGCTACTTATGATAAAAATTGCTATATGTGTCCAACAAACAAAAGAGCAAATGGTAAAATTAATCCAGCTTATAAGAATGTATATATTTTTGACAATGATTATCCTGCTTTGTTGTCAGAAAATACAGAAGATTATATAGAGGACCCTAAATGGAAAGAGGCCAAAAATGTTAGAGGCTTCTGTAGAGTATTATGTTATACACCACTACACAATGAAACAATGGGGAAAATGAAAATTGAGGATATTAAGTTAGTTGTTGATGCATGGCAAGAGCAAATAAATGAATTAGAGTCTGTAGACTTTATTAAATATGTACAAATTTTCGAAAACAGAGGTGGGGTTGGTAATAGCAATCCTCATCCGCATTGCCAGATATGGGCAGTCGATTTCATTCCAGATGATTTAACTAAAGAGACAAATGGGCAAAAAAAATATTTTACTAACAATAAAAGATGTTTACTTTGTGATATTGTAAAAGATGAGTTGATAGAAATAGAGAGAATCGTTTTTGAAAATGAAAGTTGGCTTATTCTTGTTCCTTTTTGGGCAGTTTGGCCTTATGAAACGATTGTTATACCAAAACAACATATAAGTCATTTAAGTGGAGCTGATAACAAATCTAAGCTTGATTTATCGGAAGCATTAAAAATGTTAATCTCAACTTATGATGCTCTATTTGATGTTATAATGCCTTTAAGTTTTGGAATTCACTATGTACCCAAAGGCTACGATGGCATGCATGAATCATGGCATTTGCATATTCATTTTAATCCTTTGTTGCTAAGATCAAAATCTGTTAGGAAGTTTATGGCTGGCTTTGAAATGTTTGCGGTACCACAAAGAGATATAACCGCTGAGGATGCTGCCAAAAAATTAAAAGAAATAATCGAAAATATAAAATAAATTAATAAAGTATTTAAGTATGTGCATATATTCTGAATGTAGAAATAATAAAAAGTTTTACGATGAGCCAAGAGTATTTTTTTTCATTTTCTCTTGACATAGTATTTATTATGAAATAGTATTTTATTGTTCACGTGAACATTGATTATTTCTTTAAATCTTTATGTGAACATTTATTATTTTTATTAATTTTTTTGGAGGTTGTTCTATGAGTTTTAATCATTTAAAGAGTAAATTTTTATTTAGTATCGCAGCTATTTTTTTTATTATTATTTATTTTTCCATCCTTTCTTTCAGCGGAAAGCGATATGCCGTACTATCAAGATCAGAATGTAAATGAGGTGAACAAATTGCCAAGGCATGCTCATTTTATAGTGTATCCAGATTACGAGTCAGCATTACTTGGAGGAGATAATTCTATATTTTATAAATCACTTAATGGCAAATGGAAGTTTCATTTTTCTAAGAAGCCAGCTGACAGACCAAAAGAGTTTTATAAGAATGACTTTTCAACAGAAGGTTGGCCAACTATAGATGTACCATCGAACTGGCAGTTAGAAGGTTATGATTTCCCAAATTATACAAATATTACATATCCATTTGGACAACCCAATCCTCCATATGTACCTGAGAGTTGGAATCCCGTTGGTTCATATAAGAGGACATTTAGTGTAGATAATTATTGGTTTGACAGAGAGACGATATTGCATTTTGATGGAGTTGATTCAGCCTTTTATGTATGGGTTAATGGTAATTTTGTAGGTTATTCAGAGGACAGTAGGAC
>DHGE01000112.1:5899-7153 GCA_002402635.1 Deferribacterales bacterium UBA4806 | reverse complement strand
ATCCAGCACGTTCTAAAATAGAATTGAATTTATATCTAATTCCTTCACCAGAAAACTTTTTACCCCAATTAGAAACAAACAGATATTCATTATCAGGATATTTTCTGTTTCTTTCTCGTAAATATTTTACCAGATATTTCAGAACATCATCTGGAATATAAATATCTCTTGTTTTACCACGTTTTACAATTACATTATGAATAGTGTATCCATCTAATTGACTTAACTTTATGTTAATTAATTCAGATCGTCTTAATCCTGTTGTAAAATAAATTCCAAACATTGCAAATTCCTCATTGGTTTTACAATGTTCAAAAAATTTCTTTACTTCTTCTTCACTAAAGAAAGCCCTATTTATTTCATTTGCTTTTAAGTTTTTTACTTTGGCTAAAGGAGACTTATCAATTTTTTCTTCTCCAACCAACCAATTAAAAAATACTTTCAAAAATAGAAAATAAGTGTTGATTGAATTATTAGATAGTCCTTGATCTTTTAAATATTGTTGATACTCTCTTCCTCTTAATGCTGAAATATAAAATAAGTCTTCATTAGATTGAATGTTTAAAAAGTCGAAAAATCTATCAATAGCACTCAAATAACTTTGAATTGTTTTTGGATCTTTATCTAAAGATAAAACCAATGAATATTCTTTTACGAAATTTAGATGATTATATTTTGATGTGTACATTTTATCTCCTTTTTTATTTATCTATACTTATTTTACCAAAAATAATATTCATTGTCAAGTACCAATTTTTTATAATTATAAATCTCTATTTCCTAATTCCTTAGCAATTTTTCTATATGTTTTGACCATATAATCAACACCATTCATATAATCCCACGTTAAAGCATATTCAAATGGCTTACCATTCATTATTTCTTTTTCAGATTCATAATTATCCAAGACATATAAAAGTTTAGACTCCCAATTTTCAGCAGAATTTTTTATAAAATTTCCAAGACCTCCAATTTGAAATAATTCTTTATATGCTTCTCCATAAGATGCGACAAAAGGGGTTTTTGTTAACATAAACTCTACTGGTTTAATAATACTTCGATATTTATCATATTCACCTTCTAATGGAGCAATTCCAATATCAAATAAACTTGACACAACTCTTCCCCAATCTTCATTTTTTACATATGGTTGAAATAATTTTTTATCATCTGGAAGATTAATTAATGGTAAAAGTCTTTGATCACCACAAATTAATAGTTTTACATTATCTCTTGACCCAACAATTTTTTCTA
>DHGE01000112.1:4831-5707 GCA_002402635.1 Deferribacterales bacterium UBA4806 | reverse complement strand
ACTTCTTTTACAGTTTCATTTTTAAATTTATAATATTTATCTGAATAAACATATGATCTAAGTTCTTTAATATAATCAATTTTTTCAATGTCTACTTCTCCTTTATTCCAAAAAGAATAAGAAGCATTTGTTTCCTCAATTCCCTCATAATAATCATCATAATTAGCAATAACAATCTTTCCTCGAACAATCCAATATGCAATTCTTGTTAAAACATCTCCAAAAAAATTTCTTTCTATTACAATAATATCAGACTTAGATAAAGCATTATTAGCTTCAATAGTATTTTGCTCAAATAAATGAACTGGAATTAATGAAACATTATGTCCTGCATTTTTCAATGCCAAATACGGAATAACACATCTATAAATTGAAGTATTTAATTCACCTGGTTTATCAGCATAAACAAACGCAATGTTTAAGGGGAGTTTTTCATTATTTTGATTGTTTTTTAACTCTTCCAAGGGGAATTCTCCTCATCACCTTTTACTTTTTTAGTAAATCCTTTTCCTTTATAATGAATTGAACTTAGATTATATTTTCTATGAACATTTGTTGATCTACAATTAGGACAAGATTGGTTATTGTTGATCATAAATGGCTGAGAATTGATCTCAAAATATTTCCCACAATTATCACAAACAAAACTATAAATCATAATTGCTTCTTTCTTTATAATATTCCATGTAACATCTTTTACAAACAGGATCTCCATTAATAAACTGTCCATCTAATAAGTCTACCATATTAAAACAATTTTCAGTTGTACATTTTACCATTGTAGATTCATTCATTAATTTTTCTTGAAGTTCATCTTCAGTAGAAACATCAAAATCTTTTAATAACTGTTTAATATCGGTTCTATTTTTTTTCATT
>DHGE01000112.1:0-4697 GCA_002402635.1 Deferribacterales bacterium UBA4806 | reverse complement strand
ACTAAAGGAACTGGATAATGATAAAAATCATATTTTAAAGAAAGTTCTATGTTCATTTTATGATCTTCATATACAGGTATAATTTCATCATATGGAGGAACATTATCAAAACATTTTTTGTTTATCATCAAACAATTTACTGGAGTTATATTCATTACTAAAAGCAAGTCTCTGTTGAAATCGTGAGAATATGGAATATCTCGCCAAACAATTTGATAATTATCATTTTCATCTTTTTTTTGATGCAGTCTTACACTATCACAATAAGCAATGTCATATCCTGTTTTATTCAATACCCTTAACATGGATTCAATAAAAATATTTGTTGCACCGTCGTCATCATCTATGGTACAAATCCATTTTCCAGTTGCATTTTTTATCCCGACATTTCTTGATCCTCCTAAACCTAAATTCTTTTCATTTACCATATATTTAATTCTAGGATCATTGAAACTATTGATTATATCAGAAACATCTTCACCGTGATCGTTAATAACAAGAATTTCTATATTGTCATGTGTTTGATTAATCAAACTTTTTAAATTTATTGGAAGAAAATTTCTTCTATTATATGTTGGAACTATTATTGAAACAACATCATCTTTCATTTATTTTATCCTTTCAAAAAATTTTTATATCTTCCTATTTTCCCAAGTATAGTAATTTCTCCGCTAACATGCTTCCAAATTTCTCCAGTAACAATTTTTCCGATTAAAGAATTACTTACTCTATATTTTTCTGCGAGTTCTCTTTGAGAACAATTTTTTAATGCATATAAATTTCTTATTTCTTCAACTTTCTTTTCAGTTATTTTTGAATTTCCATTTTCAGAACCTTTAGGATGAACACTTCTATTTTTTCTTTCCATATCATATATGTTTTCTTTTTGAGTTGCTGCAAACAAATGATATGGATTAATACATTTAGGATTATCACAGGTGTGACATATTTTTGTTTTAGAAGAAATATGAAAATTATTGTTTTCTAACATATAAGAAAGTCGATGACTTTTAAATATTTTTCCTCTATAATACACTTCTCCATATTGATTTCTTATAGTCCCTTGCCATTCCCAACAATTATTATTAGTAATAAAAATATTATCATATAATAATTTTTTTATTTCGTTTTTATTATATTTTATATTTATTTTTTTTGGAACTACTAAATATAAATGTTTTGGATTACAACAATCTGAATTTTTACATGTATGATAAACATATCCTTTATCAGGTATTATTCCATTATGTAACATATAAATAACTCTTGATGCCACCAATGACACATCTCTTCCGTTTTTATATCTGTATGAAATTAATCCGTAACCTTGCGGATTCTTACAAGCATTCCATTTCCAGCAATCATCATCAGATTGAATATCAACTTTTTCCCATAGCCTATTTAAAAAATCTTCATCAAAATCTAATTGATCTAACAGTTTTTCTTCCACTCATTCCACCACCTTTCATTTTCAGATTTTGATAATGACATAAAGTTTTCAGGAATATCTTGCAGTATTCTGTTAGCTTCTAATTGAAGTTGTTCTGGATAAAGTTCAGGATATTTTTTTATAAAATAAGCATAAAATAATTTTTGTGCTTCAGCCGTAAATCCTGAATGAATTGCTGAATCTTCGTGTACATAATAATTAAATAAAACTTCTGGAACAAGTTTACCGTACCATCCTTTTCTACCCATCCTAATGCTTAATTCATAATCTTCGAGATATGACCAATTTTCCAAATTAAATCCACCAGATTCTATAAATGCTTTTTTTCTAATAAGACTGCAATAAGAAATAAAATTTCCAGCATTAATCAATCTATAAAAATTGTATTCAGGTTGTGAAAATACTTTATTTTCTGCCCCAAAGTATCTAGTATTCACATAAGCAAACCCAATTTCAGGATTTTCTTTTAGTACTTTTACTGTTTTTGTTAAAAAAGATTCTTCAATATTATCATCGGGATCTAAAAATAAAATAAATTCTCCCTGGCTTTTGTTTACCCCTTCGTTTCTTGTTAGAGTTAATCCTAGATTTTTATCGTTTCTATGAATAAGAATATTAATTTTTGTATTTTCTCGATGTTGATCTACAATATCCAACATTTTTTTATATTCTTCTTCTTTACTCCAATCATCTACAATAATAATTTCAAATTTTTTATATTTCTGTTTTAAGATACTTACTAAACATTGATCAATATAATGACTATAATTATAATGTGGAATAATAATAGAAACTAGGTTCTTTTTATAAGGCATATTTTTCAAACTCCTCCATTGTATATAACGCAACTTCTTGATGACATCCATTACTTACAAACCTATCGAATTTGATAGGGTTGATTCTAAAGCCTCTTTCATACATTGTAAGCATTGATTCTTGAGAAAACATATCCATATTATTCGATCTATTATTTACAGCCACATTTTGCACTTTATTCATTGGAGCACAAAAAGCAACACTTCTATAATATGATAATAATTTTGGTTTGCCATAAAAATAATGTAAATTCGCATACAATTGTGCTTCTAATTCATTAGGATTTTTATATCTTAAATTTTCTAATAAATAACGAATATCTTTTATTCTATAAATACTCGAACTAATCTCTAAAGGATAGCTAAAATCTAATTGTGATTTAGTCCAATCAAACGCAAAAACACGAAAATCTAATTCTGGAAAAAATCCCTTATTCATAAGATCGTACATTGAAGAAAAGTTTATTACATAATTATGTTCAACAACCTTTGGAATTTCTTGTTTTTTATTTAATGGATAACAAAAATTTGTATTTTTCCCTAACCTTAAACTAAATCCAATTGCATCAAGATTGTAATCTAATAAACTTTTAATTTGCGATAGATCAAACTTATTGGTGAAAATATTATCATCTACCAAAAACATTATATATTCATAATTTCTTATATTGTAAACAAATGATGATTTAAAGGATTGAAAATCTTTTTCATAAATAAAGTAGATATTGTTTCTTTCTTTTTTTATTTGTTCTTTGATCAACTGACTATATGAGGTTTTATACTGATCATCACAGATATAAATCACATATATGTCAGTTGAACATGGTTGCAAACAATTTAAATAAAAACTATTCAATAATAAATCTAATTGTAAAGGTCTATTTTTTGAAAAAATAAGGGTTGCTATATTATTTTTAGTTTTCATCATTCGTCCTAAATCTTTTCAAAGCAATATTAAAAATTTGCTCATCGTATTCAATTCCAACAAAATTTCTATTATTCTTTTGACACCACATTGCACTTGTTCCACTTCCCATAAAAGGATCAAGAATCCAATCATCTTCATTGGTAAAAGCAAGAAATAATCGATTCATTAATTTCATAGGTTTTTGCCATCGAATATTTCTACCCTCATTATTCTTGACTCGTTCTCTACTCATTGTAGAGAAATTCCCCAAGTCATCGAATACACTACAAGGAGTTTTTAGTCCCGTTCCTTTTTTGTCAAAATTCGTTCCTGCTGTAGCTTTTGGAATTTGAATCGGCTCTTTGTTCCAGGTATAGTCTTTCTTATTACTTTTACAATAGACATGAATATAGTCATGCTTTTGAGGAAATCCTTTAGCCGGAGTCCCGCCCCACTCTTGTTTGAATATAAGAGTGTTTACCCAATGATCCCTACCGCCACTTACATTATCTAAATATAATTTAATTTCAGCCTGAGTGGAATCGTCTGTTTGAACAATAAAAATCCCATTGTCTGTTAGAGATTCCCAAAATTTATCAACCCACGAAAAATCAGAATTAGCATAAATATAATCACAATAAATTAAATCAAATTTTCTATCTATTTTGTAAGTCATGTTGTCAATATTATAACATTCTATCAATCGTTCCTCCTTATTCCACAATTTTTAATCGCTTTTCTGCAATATTACAATATTCTTGAGATAATTCAAAGCCTATATAATTTCTATTATTTAATTTTGCCATTTTAGCAGTAGTTCCGCTTCCCATAAAAGGATCGAGTACAATGTCTCCTTCTTTACTCCACGATAATATATGATCTTGCGCTAACTGCTCTGGAAATTTAGCAGGATGTTTTACTTTGTCATCACCAGAACAAAAACCAACATTATATTCCTATATATTATTCCTGATTTGCAATTTGTCTTTTTCACTGCTTCTTTTTTCAATTTTTTGTTTTCCATCAACTGTAAGTCTACCAAGTTTGATCCCCCCTTTTGTTCGTTGTTTTCCATTATCAAGCCTATTTATTGTATTTGGTTTACCTTTTGACAAGACAAACATATATTCAAATGTTTGCCAATAATACCAATTGCTTCCACATGCGCCAGTACCATTTTTTTTATATATCATTGTTTCACAATTAAACCCTAAATCCATAAAATATAACGCTTGTCTAAAAGATGTGCCTGTTTCGCTGCCTTTGAATGTTTTATCTCCCACAACCCATATAACCACTCCTCCTTTTTTTGTTACTCTATATAATTGATTCGCAACACCTTCAAAATCCCATTTAAATCCATTATAATTTCTCATATCATCATAAGGAGGAGACGTTACCGTCAAATCAACAGATTCATCATCTAATAATTTCATACCATCAACATTATCTATACAGTATATTTTATTTAATTCTAACAATTTCACTCCTTTCCTTGCACTTCTAATAAAACCAATATTTTATT
>DHGE01000154.1:1503-2883 GCA_002402635.1 Deferribacterales bacterium UBA4806 | reverse complement strand
ATAACAATGTGGAAGCCTATTGAAAGGAAGTATTAATTATTAAAGGGGGAAGTTATGGAACAGAATGCAAAATTTTTTAAAAACAATTTAGGAGTTATGGGTTTTATTTATGCTGGTAAATACAGTATAGAAAGATACTTGTACATACTTCACAGAGTAACAGGATTGGGTATACTCCTATATTTTATATTACATACATTTGTTACTTATGTAAGAGTCTATGGTGAAGAAACATGGGAAAGTACAATGGCAGTTGTAGAGAATCCACTTTTTAAATTTGGAGAGTATTTAGTATTCATTGCTTTTATTTTTCATGCCATTAACGGCCTTAGATTGTTTTTCAATGAGCTAGGTTTAGGTATAGGCAGGCCAGTTCCTCCTATATTCCCATATTCCAATACAATTGTAAGACATAGATATGTTGTTTGGTGTGTGGGAATAGTGTTTGTGATTTGTGCTATAATAGCTTTTTATGATATGTTTATTATTTTATAGGAGGGAGTGACATATGAATAATAAAGGTTTTTATTGGTTGTTGCATATTTGTGCTGGAGTGGTTCTTATTGTTTTATTGGGGCTACATATGATTATAATGCACTTAAATGATATAATATCATCTGTCAGAGGAGTTCATTTTGAACCTTTGAGTTTTGGTTCAGTGCTAGAAAGAGGCGAGAGTATTTATTTTTTAATTTTCTATTTAATATTTTTGATCATTGCGATTTATCATGGACTATTTGGGTTAAAAAATGTTTTAGTTGAAATTTTTTATAGTGAAAAAGCGGAAAGTAAAATAAATATGTTTATATGGATATCTGGCATAATTCTATTTGTTGTAGGCAGTCTTTCAACTGTTAAGTTTTTTACAATGTAGTGGGGTGCACTTATGAATAATATAATAAATTTGAAAATACAAAGATTTACACCAGAGGTAGACAAAAAACCGTATTTTAAAGATTATGAAGTTGTTTTTAGTGAAGCAATGACAGTTCTTGATGCACTTATTAAGGTAAAAGAGGAGCTTGATGGCACACTTTCTTTTAGAGCATCATGCAGAATGGGGATATGTGGTAGCTGTGCAATGATAGTTAATAACAAACCAGTGCTTGCCTGCCATACACAGATAAAAGAATTTGAAACAGATAAATTTATTATCAAGCCACTTTGTAATTATGCAATTGTAAAGGATCTTATTGTTGATCTTTCAGTTCTTTTTGAAAAGCATAGAAAGGCTATGCCTGGCATAATACACATTGAAAAGCCAGAAAAAAATTGTCAATTCATACAATTTCCAGAGGAGTTAAATAACTATCTCCAGTTCAGTTACTGTATTAAATGTGGAATATGCTTAGCTGCATGCCCCACTTGTGCAACTGATGA
>DHGE01000154.1:0-1494 GCA_002402635.1 Deferribacterales bacterium UBA4806 | reverse complement strand
GATGAAGGTTTCAATGAAAGGAAAAAAAGTGTAGACAATAGTCATGGCATCTGGCACTGTCATTTCGCTGGTGCTTGCTCAATAGCATGCCCAAAAGGGGTGGATCCTGCTTTGGGCATACAAAAATTTAAAGGATTAATTGTTGCATCCTATTTTTGTAAGAAAAAGCATCCTAAGGCTAAACAGTCTAAACCAATTGACTACTCAATTAAACCTCTTGGAAAGGTACCGAAAGCTCCTGAAAAAACAGTTTTATAGATTCTAATATAAACATTTAGTATAAAACATATTTATTATTTATAGTTGTGTTGTTATATATTTAATATTGACTTGTTAAATTATAGTTATTACTATGTAAATGTATTTATTCAATAAGTGATATTCATTATATAATGGAGGTTTATTATGGAAAAAAAAGATTTTACGAGAAGGAAATTCTTGGTTGCTTCCACTGCTGGTATAGGATGCCTTTTAGGAGCAGGCAAGCTTGCAGGAGGGATTGGGGGCTCCTCAAAGTCGGTTTATCAAAGTGCTCCAGCTCTTCCATGGTCAATAGGTAGTTATAGATTTAATGTCAATGAGGTGAAAAAAAGAGCCTATGAAAATTTTTACAAGTATGAGTGCATGGGTGGTGTAATTTGCACACTATTGCAAGTTTTATCAGAAAACATAGGTTATCCATTTAACACATTACCACTTGATATGTTCAGGTATGGTGGTGGTGGAATTGCTGGCTGGGGAACAGTCTGTGGAAGTGTTAATGGTGGCTCTCAATTTTTAAATTTGGTAGGCTCACCTAGTAATTACCAGAAATTGATTAACGATCTTTTAGACTGGTATTCAAATCAAAGTTTTCCAAGTAAAGATCACGACAGTTATGCTAAATTTCAAAATCAGGCTCAATCAATGGCAAAAAGCCCGCTGTGTCACATTAGTGTAACAACATGGGTTAATACAGCTAGAGAAGTAGATGATCCCAATATTAGATCGTTAAGTCCTGAAAGGGCAGATAGATGTGCAAAAGTCACAGGAGATGTGGCTGGCCACGTTGCGCAAGTCTTAANNCTAACTACCTTTGCTCCAGAAAAAATTGAATATAATTCTTGTTTGTCCTGCCATACTGATACAGAAAATGCCTATAATCCCAATGTTAAAGCCCAGATGAACTGCACAACCTGCCATGTTGACTTAAATAAAATTGACCTTGCAACACACCCTTTTGGTAGTTCACAAAAATAAATAGTTACCTATTATTAAGCTACGGAGGATACTTTAAACCTCTGTAGCTTAATAATATAAAATTTCATTATATTTTCATTGATTTAAAAATTTTCATATATTAAAATTTATTAATTATAAAAATGAAAAGAGTTATATTTTTATTAATTATTATTGTTTTTTATGTGCATAGTTTTGCACAAGAATTACCCTTTGATTTATCTGAATTAAATAAAACTCAAAGAAACTCAGAAATTATATATGGACCAAAAAATA
>DHGE01000102.1 GCA_002402635.1 Deferribacterales bacterium UBA4806 | reverse complement strand
AGAAATTGCATGTAAGCATAATGCTACAAAAATTATTAGTATTTCTATAGTGATAGGTGGTCTAAGTGGCATTGATAAAGAATCTTTATTATTTTCCTTTGATGCAATAAAAACCGATTCTATTGCTGAAAGCGCTATCCTA
This sequence comes from Deferribacterales bacterium UBA4806, assembly GCA_002402635.1. Lineage (GTDB taxonomy): Bacteria > Chrysiogenota > Deferribacteres > Deferribacterales > UBA228 > UBA228. The sequence continues at coordinate 9,164 of DHGE01000102.1, read as the reverse complement.
AAAATTATTGAGGTTCCTATTAAAATAAATTGTTATGATTGTAAAAAAATTATAATATTAAATAATATATTTTTGATATGCCCTGAGTGTGGCTCAATTAACATAGAGGTCATAGAAGGTAGAGAAATGTCGATTAAAGAGATAGAGGTAGAATGATGGAAAAAATTTTATTAAATGAGAAGATTCTTGCAAAAAATGATTTAATTGCTGAGGAATTACGTAGCTTTTATAAAAAAAATGGTATCTTTGTTTTGAATATCCTATCGTCACCAGGAAGTGGCAAAACTACTTTACTAGAAAAAATACTCCCACAAATGAAAGAAATTTATAACATTCTTGTGCTGATCGGTGATCTTCAAACTACTAACGATGCGGAACGTGTTTCAAAAACAGGCGTAAAGGCGGTACAGATTAATACAGGTCAAGCATGTCATCTTGCTGCAAAAAATATATATAATATTTTAAAAGATATTGGAGATTCTTCCAAGATAAATCTATTGATTGTAGAGAATGTGGGCAACCTGGTATGTCCAGCTAGTTTTGACCTGGGAGAGGATATGAAATTGTTAGTTATAAGTACGCCTGAGGGTGATGATAAACCAGCAAAGTATCCGACAGCTGTGGATGCTTCAGATTGCCTTATAATAAATAAGGTTGATTTATTGCCTTATGTTAATTTTAATGTTCAAAATTGTATCAACTATGCGAAAGGAGTAAATAAAAACTTAACAATCTTTACAACATCTTGTTATACAGGAGAAGGGCTAATAGATGTTATAAAATTTTTAAAAAACAATGTAGATAAGAAAAATCATGATAACAGTGGGTATTGATGAAGTTGGGAGGGGAGCTTTAGCCGGTCCTGTTGTGGCCTGTGCTGTTATTTTGAAATCAGGCTTTGTTTCTAATTTGGTTGTAGATTCAAAAAAGCTATTGCCAACAAAGAGATTGTTGGTAGCAAAATTATTGATGGATAACTTATTAGATTATGGCATAGGGATTGTATGTCCATTAATAATTGATAAAATAAATATATTAAGAGCAACAAAGCAGGCGATGCATATAGCTCTTTCGTCAATAAAAACTCACTATGATTATATAATTGTGGATGCTGTTCCCTTAAAAAATATTAAAACACCTAGTATAAGTCCAATTAAAGGAGAAGACAAATATATTGAAGTTGCTGCTGCTTCAATTATTGCAAAGGTTTACAGAGATGAACTTCTTAAAAAATTGCATAAAGAGTATCCCTTGTATGGTTGGGCTGACAATAAAGGTTATGGGACAAAAATACATATTGATAGTATAAAAAAATATGGTGTTACACCTCTTCATAGAAAGTCATTTATAAAACACTATGTCTAGCAGTTTAGGATTATTTGGTGAAGGGATAGCTGAAAATTTTATAAAATCTAAAGGATATAAAATAGTCATGAAAAACTATAGATGCAAACTAGGAGAAATAGATTTAATTGCTGAAAAAGACGATCTTTTAGTATTTATAGAAGTGAAAACAAGATCTAATGATAAATTTGGAAAAGGCTTTGAAGCAGTAAATTTTAAAAAGATCGATAAAATAAGAAAAGTTGCAACTCTCTATATGATGCAAAAAAATCTACAAAAAGAGGTAAGATTTGACGTTATATCAGTAGACAATAGAAAGGTAACCCATATAGAAGGAGCTTTTTGAGTATTCATATGGAAGAACTTGTTAGTAAGTTATTTGAAGAGTGTAGAAGTATACTCAATAGATTTAGTGCTGAATCTAAGGGAGTTATTGTTAATATAGCCAAAGAAATTTCTTATGCTTTTTTGAGGGGAGGGAAGGTTTATATTATGGGAAATGGAGGGTCAGCTGCAGATGCACAGCATATTGCTGCAGAATTCGTAAATAGATTTAAAATCGATAGGCCTCCTTTGCCTGTTATTGCAATAACTACAGATAGTTCAATATTGACTTCCATATCCAACGATTTTACTTTTGATGATGTTTTTTTAAAACAAATAATGGCTTTTGCAAATCCTAATGATGTTGTATGGGCAATTTCAACAAGTGGTAATGCCTCAAATATTCTTAAAACTCTTCAGTATTGTTCTAAAAACAATATAAAGTCAATTGGTTTTACAGGTGCAAATGGAGGTAAGATGAGTGGAATGTGTGACATTGTGCTTAAGGCACCTTCTAAAGATACCCCAAGAATACAGGAAATACATATTTTAACGGCTCACTTCATTTGTGAATTAGTAGATGAAATATTGTTTGGGAAATTTGCTCACATTGATGAATAGGAAAATACATTCTCCCGATAAAATAATCGGTGTCTTACAGAAATTTAATTCAAAGACCATTGGTTTTACAAACGGTTGCTTTGATATAATACATATAGGCCATATAAGAATTTTAAGTGAAATTAAAAAAAACTGCGATATTCTAGTTGTCGCTTTAAATTCTGATAATTCAGTAAAACGGTTAAAAGGTGCTAGAAGACCGATAATCCCATTAATTGAAAGAACTGAAATAGTAGCAGCTCTGGAAAGCGTAAATTTTGTAACTTATTTTGATGAAGATACGCCTATTAATCTTATATTAAAAATCAAACCTCAAATACTTGCAAAAGGAGGTGATTGGGATAAATACCACATTGTTGGAAGCGATATTGTGATAAAAAATGGTGGAAAAGTCTTGTCTCTAGATTATATTAAAGGTTCATCAACTACCAATATAATAGACAAGATTGTAAAATTGTACTCTAATGATAGAAAATTTTAGTATATCAGGTGCATGCAGAGTAAAATACATAGTTGACAATAAAAATTTTTCTAAAATTGTCATAATAGTTAATAACAATAGTGAAATTGATGAAGTCTATAATGATCTGATTTTATTTAACAATTCGGAAAATATTTATTGCCTTTATGAATTGAGCCAACCTCCATTTGAACAAACAAGAATATTAATAGATATCCTTGAGAATAGAATAACTACTTTTAACAAAATATTTACTGAAAAAACATTTATTTTAGTAACAACATTTTATGGGATAATGAAAAGATTCCCTGCACCAGATGTCTTTAAAACTCACACGCTATTTCTTCAAAATAAAAAAACAATTACTAGAGAAGACTTAATTCATTCATTAGACATTTTAGACTATATTAATGTTGAGATAGTAACTGACAAGGGGGAATATACAATTAGAGGAGATATATTTGAAATATTTCCTCTAGGCTATAACAATCCTATAAGAATAGAATTTCTTGATGACATAATAGAAGATATTTCTTTTTATAATATCTTTAATCACAGAAGTATTCAAAAGGTTGATAATATCTGCATTATTCCAGCTTCTGAGGGATTATATAGTACAGAAAAGTTTATGGATGTGATCAAAGTTTATATGGATGTCTACGAAAAGGCTGCACAATTTGGAAAATTTGCTGGCCATCACTGGTTTTCTCCTCTATTGAACAGGATGTCGTCTATTGCTGATATTATAAATGATGATTATGGTGTCTTTATATTTAATGGTTTAAAAAAAATTAACTCTTTATATGATAGGATATTAGAAGAAAGAAAGTTACAGAAATACCCTTTAGAAAGTAACAGAGTGTTTCTAGAAAGAAGTGAATTAGATGATTTTATAAATAAAGGCCATTTTCTTTCTTTTGTTGATTCTGAAAAGATTCAGCATATGTTCACCAACTATTCGCCACCTGCTAAAATATTCATACCAGATACTGTAAATACCTATAAAAATGTAACAATTTTTATTAAACTTATAAAAAATTTATTAAATGAAAACACAACGATTGTTATAGCTATTGAAAGTAAAAGGTTTCTTGAACTACTTATTAAATTTTTAGAAGAATATGAATTGTCATATAAATTTGTAAATTCGTATTTGGAAACAGAATGTCAAAAAGTTAATATATACAATAAGTTAATAACTGGTGGTTTTTTAAATAAGAAAGAATCTTTAATGGTTTTTAGTGAGAAAGATATTTTTGGTTTTAGCAAAATTCGCAGTAGGAAAAAAAAGACTGCTGGGTTGCAGACAACATTGTTAGATCTGGAAGTAGGTAGTTATGTAGTACATGTGGACTATGGTATAGCTATCTTTAATGGTCTTGTGCATAAAATTATAGGTGATATTGAAGCAGATTTCTTGGAATTACAATATGAAAATAAAGAATTATTATACGTTCCTACTAGTGGGATTAATCAAATTCAAAAATATGTGGGTAGTAATTCCGTATTGCCACGACTATCTTCTCTAAAAAGTAATAGCTGGTCTAAAATAAAGAAAAAGGCTTATCATTCAGCAAAAAAGGTAGCAACTGATTTGTTAAAACTCTATGGTGAGAGAAGGAAGGAAAATGGTTTTTCTTTTAAACTAGATAGATTATTACTAGAAAAACTGGAAAACAGCTTTGAATATGATGAAACGGAAGATCAATTAGCCGTTTTACTTGATGTTTATAATGATATGGAATCAAAAAGACCTATGGAAAGACTTGTTTGTGGGGATGTAGGTTTTGGAAAAACGGAAATTGCTATAAGGGCAGCATGTGTCGCTGTGTCAAATGGAAAACAGGTGGCTTTGTTAACTCCAACAACTGTGTTAACCTACCAACACTATGAAACATTTAAGAAGAGATTTAAAGATTTACCTGTGGATATAGACTTTTTATGTAGATTTAAATCAAAAAAGGATATAGAGAAGACAAAAGAAAGAATATCTACTGGAGCAATAGATATAATTATTGGTACACATATGTTGTTAAACAAAGATATAAACTATCACGATTTGGGTTTGCTTATTATAGATGAAGAACAACGTTTTGGTGTATCTCAAAAAGAGAAATTAAAGGCAATAAGATCTAATATTGATGTTTTGTCAATAAGCGCTACGCCTATTCCGAGGACACTACAGCTCTCTTTGTCAGGGTTGAGAGATTTTAGTATAATTGAGACTCCTCCAGCAGAAAGGCAACCTGTTGTAACTAAGGTTGTTGATAATGAAGATGATATTGTGGCTGCACTGTTATATGAGTTGAATAGGGGTGGACAAGCCTATTTTATACATAACAATATAAAAACAATAGAAAGTAGGGCCTATAAATTAAAAGAAAAGCTCCCTTTTGCAAAGATAACCTTTGCTCATGCCGGAATGTCTAGTTTGTTGCTTGAAAAAATTTTTAATGATTTTTATATTGGCAACATAGATATACTAGTTTGTACAACAATTATTGAGAATGGGATAGATGTTCCTAGAGCTAATACTATGATTGTAGACAATGCTGGGACCTTTGGTTTGTCGCAATTATATCAATTAAAGGGCAGAGTTGGAAGGTCAAACAGGAGGGCATACTTTTATATATATATTGATACATTGGAGGCACTGACACCTTTAGCCCAAAAAAGAATTAAAATCATTCAACAGTTATCTGATTTGGGGAGTGGTTTTAAAATAGCCTCTTATGATTTACAGTTAAGAGGGGCTGGCGATATATTAGGTGCTGAACAATCGGGATTTATTACAAACATAGGATATGAATTGTATGTACAAATGATAGAAAATGCTATAAATGAAATATGTGGGACTTTGCCTTTTAGTCACAAGACAGAGATAATCTCACATATTCCAAATTTTATACCTGCTAACTATATAGAGGACTACAGAATTCGGTTAGATTATTATAAGAGGATTGGAGAAGTATCGTCAATTGATACAATCTTCTCTCTTGCAAATGAATTAGAATTAGAATTTGGCCCTATACCAGACGCGGTAAAAAATTATTTTTATATAATGTTTATCAAAAATGTTTCAGAAAAATTATCAATTGTAAAAATTACATTTCTCACGGATTCAATTAATGTAAAATTAAATGCCGAAAATAAACTCCTTTATAATTTATTTAATTTATATAATAATGAAAATATAATTATTAAAAAGTTAGATGAAAATCAGTTAAAAATATATAGTAGAAGGGAACTGCTTGCTGATATGGCTGTTGCTATATCAGAAATATATACGGAGTATATAACCAACCACGTTAACAAACAGGAGGTTTTATGAAAAGAATATATTTGTTACTATTATTAGTATTGTTAGTAACTTCAGATATATATGGAAAATTAATAGATGAAGTGGTGGCAATAGTTGGTGATGAAGTAATCACAAAGTATGAAGTTGAATCTTTTAACCCCTCCCAGATTAAAAAGATTTATTCCATCGAAAACGAAAATGAAAAAATTCCTCTAGTAAAGAAATACTATAAGGACGTTATAGATTTCCTTGTGCAACAATACACTGTTGAAATTGCAGCTAAAAAAGATGGTGTTGTTGTTGAAGACAGTGAGATTGATTTAGCTATCCAGTCAATTCTCAAAGAGAATAATATAACCTATGATCAACTATTAAAAGTTTTAGAAGAACAGGGAATCCCACTTGCACAATATAAGTGGCAATTAAAGCAGGAATTGTTAAAGAATAAAATAAACAGCAGAATACTAGCCCCTTTAATGGTTGTTACAGAAGAAGATATACAGAAATATATAGAAAATAATAAAGTTTCTTTAAATCTTGAAGACAGATATGAATTGAGATCAATACTTGTAAAATCGGAAGATGACTATGAGAAGGTTATGAAATATCTTAGTAAAAAAGGGAGTTTTGTTGAGGCTGCCTTAAATTTTTCGCAAGATCTAAAGACATCAAAAAATGGTGGTTATTTAGGTTGGATCAATAAAAAGGATATGGCTCCTGACCTTAAGAAAGAAATATCTAACAAAAATGTTGGAGATGTATTTACAGTTAAAAGTGACAATGTTTATAGAATCTTTCTTATAGAAGCCTATCAGAGCAAAGGGGATGTTGATAAAGATGTCAAAGATAAGATTGTTGATAAAATACGCCAAGAAAAATATGCAGATGTCTATAAAAAATGGATAGAAAGACATAAAAAAAATATTTTTGTTCGATATGATGATAATATTTAATGAGATTAGATAAGTTTTTAAAAGTTGTAAGAATTTTTAAGAGAAGAAGTCTAGCAACTGAATCTGCTAAAATGGGATTTGTATCCATAAATGGTAGAATTGTTAAAGCATCTTACAATGTCGAAGTAGGAGATGTTATAGAATTATCTACGGATCTATTTTATAAAAAAATCAAAGTTTTAAATATCCCTATGGAGGGGCATAACATAAAAAGTTTGGAAGAATATGTACAAATAATAGTGGATGAACATAAAAGGGTTTGAAAGTTATACTGGCAGATAATTAAAAGCCATAAAAATTATAGTACTGACGTTTAAGCTATTACATTTCTTCTAAAAATTATTAAATATAATAATATTTTATATTATAAAGATGTTGTAGACATATTAGTTATTATATGTTAAAAATGTATACAATTTTAATAGGAGTACCAAAACAATTGAACAATGTTTTTGTAATTATAAATAGTTTTTATAATAAATTGTTAAGGATTTTGCCTTGAAAATTTATTATGGTTTTTTTAAGGGACAATTGTATGATTTTAGGGGGAAAAATATATCCGATGCCATAGAGCCTCCTTTCCCTTTGGAAGAAAATTTTTTTTCTGGGAAACCCAGAGTATTTATAAACTGGGATGGTTTTTTAGTATTTGATAGAAACATTAATATTCTTGATGTTTTTATTGCATATTTTGATGAATTAAGTTCCAATGGATGCTGTGGTAGATGTTTTCCTGGAAAATTTGGCACTAAGATCTTAAAAGAACTTTTAGAGCAATTTAAATTAAATAATAGTTATAATAATATTTCAGAGAAAATGGAAACTGCTAGGTCTATTGCTGAAGTTATATATAGAACCTCAAAATGTACAAATGCACCTACAGCTGTTTTGCCTTTTATTGAATTTTTGAAATATTTTGGTGATGAATTTAAATTTTTAGAGATTAATGTAAACTTAAAATATGTAGTTACACAAACAGCCCCATGTACTATAGGTTGTCCAGCTAATATAAAAATTCCAGAGTTTATAGAGCAATTAAGGGATTATGAGCCCATGAAAGCTTTGGAAATAATAAAAGAGAACATGCCTCTAGCTGGCGTATGTGGTAGAGTGTGCCCACACCCATGCGAAAGCAATTGTAGACGTGGCTTGATAGAAGATCCTGTCAATATAATGGTATTAAAAAGATTCGCATGGGATTATACCTATTATCACAATAAAAAGTTAAAAGAGGCAAATAGTATAAATTCAAAAAAGAATAAAACAGTAGCAGTAATTGGAGGTGGTCCTGCCGGGCTTTCGGCAACATATTATTTGCTAAAAATGGGTTATAATGTAAAAATTTACGAGTGGCTACCAGTACTTGGTGGGATGGTTGCTGTAGGAATACCTTCATTCAGACAACCTCGTGATTTATTAAAGGAAGAGATAGAAGATATAATCAGTATGGGTGCTGAGGTACTCCATAATGTTAAAGTTGGTAGAGATATAAGTTTTAGTGAAATAGTGGAAAATCATGACGCCACACTTATTACTGTAGGTGCTTTTAAATCAAGGGATATGGGTGTTATTGGAGAAAATGAGGGGTATAAAGGCCTAGTAAGTTCAGGTATTGATTTCCTAAGAGAAGTATCTTTAAATGGAACTTCAAATATAGGTAAGAATGTTATTATTGTTGGTGGAGGCAATACAGCAATTGACTGTTCCAGAACAGCTGTACGATTAGGAGCTGAAAAAGTAACTATTGCCTACCGAAGATCAAGAGAAGAAATGCCGGCTGAAGATTACGAAATAAAATATGCGATTGAAGAAGGAGTCGAAATAAAATTTCTAGTTGCACCAATTAAAATATTAGCGAAGAATGATATAGTTGTAGGCATGGAATGTTTAAAAATGAAGTTAACTGAGCCTGATGAAACTGGAAGAAGAAGGCCTATACCTATAGAAGGTTCTAATTTTATTATAGAATGCGACACTATTATACCAGCTATTGGTCAGTATCCTGATTTGGATTTTTTAGATGAAAAGGATGGTATAGAGGTGACTAAATGGAACACTATCAAAACTGTAGATGATCTTTATATGTCTGCAAAACCAGGAGTATTTATCGCAGGAGACTGCAGGTTTGGACCAGACACTGTTGTGAGAGCTATTGGAGAGG
>DHGE01000052.1 GCA_002402635.1 Deferribacterales bacterium UBA4806 | reverse complement strand
CTCATAACTTCTTATAGGATAATCAGTGGCTTTATAAAGTAACGGTTTTTGTACGCTACTTATATTGCTAATCTCTGCCATAACTAACTCCTTTGCGTATATTATACTAATAGTTAAAGCAAAATTCAACTTTACTTGATAAGTTTTATAAAATTATTGACAAAAAATAATATTAATTTATTATAGAAGTATGGCCCGGCCATTCTAAAGCTTCTTCCCTCCTCCCCTTAGAAGCGTTGGCCGGGATTTTTTATATAAAAATCTAAGTTAGAAATTAGCAAAATTAATTAATAATTATTCTAAAAAACAGTTTAGAAAATATAATTTGATATAAACAGAAGCCGGTCCAGAAGGACCGGCAATCTATATAATAAGGAGGGGAGGAGGGTTAATATTATTTTATTAACTTTATAACAATTTGTCAACTGCAAATTATCAATTATTTATCATAATGTTATAAAATTAAATACAATCAATTGTTAAAATATTTTAAGAGTATTTAGCCATATTAATATTATAACAATTGGAATAATGTATTTTACTAAAAAATACCATATGGGGAATAAAAGAGATTTGTGAGTATTATCTATAGAATATATATTTTTTATAATTTCTTTATTTGCAAACCATCCAACTAAAATAGCGCACATTAATCCACCAAAGGGTAATGAAAAATTGGCGCAAAAATAATCGTATATATCGAAGATGCTTAAATTGAATAATTTTACATTATTAAATTTATTAAAGCTTAATGCTGCTGGAATTGATAGAAGAAATACAATTATTCCATAACTAATTGATATTCTTAACCTTCTTATTTTATAGGTTTCAATAAAATATGTAATTGCAACTTCCATCATGGAAATTGAAGATGTAATTGATGCAAATATTAGCAGCAAAAAAAATAGTGATGAAAAAATTATTCCAGCTGGCATATTTACAAAAACCTGTGGTAAAGTAACAAATATTAAACCTGGGCCTTCACCTGGATTTAAACCAAAAGAGAAAACAGCTGGAAAAATTATAAAACCAGCTATTAGAGAAACAAGCAATTGTAGTATAGCAATGATAAATGAGGCCTTGGGTAGATATTCTTTATTAGATAAATATGAACTATATGTAAGCATTGTAGAGAGACCAACAGAAAGGGAAAAAAATACTTGGCCTAATGCTGCCATAATGACATTCTGATTTAGTTTAGTGAAATCAGGTTTCATATACCATATGATACCATCTATTGCATTATCTAAAGTAATTGAACGCACCATCAATATAATAATTAGTATAAATAAAGTTGGCATCATAATTACACTGTATCTTTCTATGCCTTTGTTTATACCTTGAAGGACTATGTATATTGTAAAAAATAAGAATAAAAAGGTATATATTATAGTTTGGCTTGGACTTCCTATAAAGTTGTTGAACACAACTGAGAAGTTTAGATCTTTACTTGTTAATTGACCTGTTATTGATAAAAAAAAGTAATGTATAGTAAAACCGCCTATTACAGAATAATAGGCAAGGATTATAAAGGAAGTAAATATATTTAAATAACCTAAATACTTAAATTTAGGATGTAATTTTTTATAGCTTTTAACTGAATTGGCTTTACCATGTCTACCTATTACAAATTCTACCATTAACATTGATACGCCAACTGTAAATAATATAATTGTAAATATAAAAACAAATGCTCCCCCACCAGATACACCGGCAAGATATGGAAATCTCCATATACTTCCTAATCCTATTGCTGAACCTGCCGAGACTAATACAAAACCAACAAAATTAGCAAACTCCGCTCTTTTTGTTTTCATATGATTTATTTGTTTTTTAGATAAAAGTATCTAAAAGTCAATATTAATATAATTTAAAAATTCAATACAACTCAATATTATATTTACAATCAGTTCTTTGAGTGTAAAATAAAGCAAAAACAAGATGAGGAACATATGTATTCATTAATACTAGCTGGTGGAATTGGCACAAGACTGTGGCCTTTATCGAGAAAAAGTTATCCTAAACAATTTTTAAAACTATTTTCTGATAAACCACTAATACAAGAAACATTAGATAGAGTAAAGGGGATAGATAATAATAAAATAATCATAGTAACTAATAAGGAATATAAATTTTTGGTCGAACAAACATTAAATGAATACAATGAACAATATGAAATTATTATTGAGCCCTTTAATAGAAGTACATTGCCAGCAATTACACTTGGAATAAACTATATAAAAGAAAAATACAAAATAAATGAAAATGAAGTAATAGCAGTATTTCCATCGGATCATTACATTAACCCTTTAAATAGATTTATTAATACCATATCAGAAGCTCATGAATTGGCCGAGCAGGGCTATATTGTTACTCTTGGAATAAAGCCAACCACGATAGAACCCAATTATGGTTACATAGAAGTTGGCGAAAAGATAAAAAATAATTGCTACTTAATTAATACATTTCATGAAAAACCATCATATGAAAAAGCTAAAGATTACATACGCTCTGGAAAATATTGTTGGAATTCCGGTATTTACTTTCTACCGTTGCATACTTTTGAAGCAGAATTACAAAAACATGAAAGTAAGATTTTTGATTTTTATCACCTTGATTACAAAAAATTATATGAAAAATTTCATCTGTTGCCTGAGATTTCAATTGATTATGCTATTATGGAAAAAACCGGCCTTGGGGCAACTGTAATATCTGATATTATATGGTCTGATTTAGGAACTTGGGATTCACTTTTTGAGATTTTAAAAAAAGATAAAAACGGTAATGTAGTTTTTGGTGATGTTTTAGCTAATAATGTTAGTGATTCATTAATTTTTAATAAAGAGAAAGGTAAATTTATAGTTAATGTTAACTGTGCTGATTTAATAATTGTTAACACAGATGATGTGTTATTAGTCAGTAGGAAAAATTCTAATCAAATTCTAAAAAAGGTTTACAATTATGTTAACCAAAAGCGTAAAGAATTAGCGATCTATCAACAGGAAACATTTAGACCATGGGGTAGTTATAAAATTTTAGAAGAAGATAAAAATTTTAAAGTAAAGCGAATTGAAGTTAATAGTAAAGCACAGTTGAGCTTGCAGTTACATGAACATAGATGCGAACATTGGATAATAGTTGAAGGTGAAGGTGAAGTTGTGATTGATGATAAAGTTATCCAAGTGAAATCAAATGATAAACTCTTTATCCCCAAAGGTAGCAAGCATAGAATTAAAAATAATGGTCTACACCCACTTGTCTTTATTGAAGTTCAATATGGCGATAACTTGGCTGAAGAGGATATTATTAGATTTGAAGATATCTATGGAAGAATTTAATTAATTAAATTCTTTTTGCCAATATTGTTATCCCTGCCTTAACTTTATCGCCATTTTTAATTGTTATCTCAAAAGTATCTGGAATGTAATGCTCGACTCTTGATGAAAATTTTATCATGCCAATTTTTTGTCCCTTTTTTATTTTTTCACCTACTTCAGGATAAAAGACAGTTCTTCTAGCAATAAAGCCTGCAATTTGTTTTAAATAATAATTGTGAGAACCCATGGATATATTAATTACATTTCTCTCTCTATCTTCAAGTGATAAATTTTTATTTGCAAATCTGAATTTCCCAGGAATATGTATAATTTCATCTACAACTCCATCAAATGGAGCCCTATTAATATGGACATTGAATATGCTCATGAAAACACTAATTTTATGGTATTTCAGATTATTAATAGTGGCTTCTGTAATTTCGACTATTTTCCCATCAGCTGCTGATAAAAAAGCATTATTATCTTCAGTTATAGATCTAACAGGATCTCTGAAAAAAAATAAAATAAAAATTAATATAATGATTAGAGTGATTATAAAGTATATATTATTGAAAATAATAGCTATTAATAGTATTATTGATGTTGTGATAATAAATGGAATCGATTCTTTAGCAAATTTAAAATTAAGCATTTATACATATATATCTATTTTTCTTATATGTAAAGAAACAAAAAACTAATGGAGGTGTTAAATGGAAAAATTGTTACATGTCATTAATAATTGGGCAAGTATTAGGAAGTATAAAGAAAAGGATATTCCTTTAGAAGTTTTAAAAAGAATATTAGAAGCAGCGAGATTAGCTCCAAGCTGGGCAAATACACAACCATGGCATTTTATTGTTGTAAAAGACAAATCAAAAAAAGAAATTCTAAAGGAAGTTGCGTTAAATCAAAAATTTATTGATAAAGCAAATACAATTGTAGTATGTTGTGCTGATTTTTCTGCCTGGAAAAATGAAAATAGATTGAAAGAAATGAATAAACTCTGGAAGGTTCTTGGTAGAACTTCAGATGAAAGTGAAATGAAAAAATATTTAGAGAACCCTGTAATGAACCCTGCATTAAGGGGTGAACAGGTTTTGCTTGCAAGGCAATATGAACAGCTTTCATTAGCCATTGCTTTTATGATTTTACAGGCAAAGCATGAGGGCGTAGGGAGTTGTATTATTGGAGGTTTTTATAATCATGTAACGGGTGGAGATTTAGAACTATATAAAAGAGTGGTTGACGAATTAAAATTGCCAGATCATTTATTAATTCTCACAATGGTAACACTGGGCTATCCAGATGAAGATCCTGATAGAAGGCCAAGGAAACCTTTTGAGGAAATAGTATCTTTTGAGGAATTTGGTAATAAATATTAACTAAAATAATATAAAGTGTACACCTATTTATATAAATAGGATATATTAAAATATTAATATTCAAGAGGAGACATCATGGAAGTAAAAGGTGT
>DHGE01000014.1 GCA_002402635.1 Deferribacterales bacterium UBA4806 | reverse complement strand
GTTATATTTTTTCAAAGTATATTGGATAAATTTGCAATAAACTGGGGTTCAGCTACTACTAAAGAAGATACTAAATATGAAAGTTCAATTTATTATATTGTGAATGGTTTATATTCAGCAAAAAATAGGGAAGATCTCAAAAATTTCCTCGATTTTTTAGGTTCAAAAATAGTCTTTGTGATTGATTGGAACAGGGCAAGAAAAAAACTGCAGAGGTTTATTTCTAAAAAAAGGGCAATAGAATTATTGAAGTGGGCTGCAGATAATGAAATTGGACATATGGCATTTCTGGTATTAGGTGGAGAAAAAATTATTTATGAAGTTCTTTCGACTTTGTCTACGAATACTAATATCATTAACGGCAAGCTCGATGAAATACTGGGTGATAAAGAATCATTTGAAGCTTTAAAGACTGTGCTTTCCATAGCCTGTGAAGGTTTATTAAAAAATAAATCCCAGCCTGTAATATATGATGAAATAAAGGCTGAGTTATCAAAATATCTGAAAGGTATGGAAGAATTATTAATAGATTATATCTCTGAGATAGCATGTTATATATATGATTTAGCTTCCATGATCAGAGATAGTCTGTTAATGGTCAATTCACCACATTTTATAGAAATTATTAATAAAAATTCAGAAATTGCGAAGATTTTAGAGAGAGATGCAGATAACGTAGTCATTAAAGTTAGAAAGTTAGTTGAAAAAAATCAGCAATTTATCTTTTTTTCAAAATTAGTCGTGCAGATTGATGATGTTGCAGATTATCTTGAAGAATCAGCTTTTCATTTAACATTATTACAGGATAAATTTGTGTTTATGGAAGCCTTCGCATATTTACAGGAATTGTCTGAAAAAGTTGTTTACGCATCAATGGAGTTGATAAAAATAATAGAAATCTTAACTGATATTAAAAGTAAGAATCTACGTGATGATATAAGTGATTTTTTAGAATCAATCCAATTTATAAGAACAATTGAACAAACAACTGATGTAATTGATCGAACAATAAAAAAAATATTAATAAAAAAATGTAGTGATTTTAGAGAATATCTACCCATTTCAGAGGTATCATACAGACTTGAAAAATCAGGCGATGCCTTTATGTATGTAGCTGAAATGTTATATAGTTATATTATGAGTGAAATAATTGGATAAGTGATGTTTAAACACATTTATTTCCTTTATAAAAAGAATATCTCTCCCGAACAGATTAATGTTTCAATGGTGGGCAATAAAGCATATAGCCTTATAAGAATGGCCTGTATAGACCTGCCCGTCCCACCAGCTATAGTTCTGGACACATCATTTTGTGATGGCTATTTTAAAAAAAATAAAAGGGTAGATGAAAATTTAAAAGAGCTTTTAATATCAAATTTACGTTTAATAGAAAACGCTACAGGACTTATTTTTGGAGGTGTAAGAAAACCTCTTTTAGTGTCTGTGAGGTCAGGTGGGCCGGTGTCGATGCCAGGGATGTTAGAAACATTATGTAACATTGGATTATGTGAGAAAACTATACATGGTATGATAAGAATGACAGGTAATCCCAAAATGGTATGGGACCTTTATAGGAGACTAATTGCAAACTTTGCTGAAGTAATTTATGGATGTAAGAGAACTACTTTTGAAGAAGTATCACATGAGTTTTTGAAAAAATATAAAATTGATTCTGAATATCAATTAAGTACTAATGCATTAGAAAGCATATCTAAAGAATATTTAAATATATTTAGAGAATGTACTGGTGAAAATTTCCCTGAAGACCCTTATGAACAGTTAATGCAGGCTACTATTGCTGTGTTTAAATCATGGAAGGCAGATAAGGCTATGCAATACAGGAAGATTCACAATATTCCAGAGAGTCCTGGTACTGCTGTCATTATTCAACAAATGGTCTTTGGCAATTCAGGCGGAACATCAGGTGCAGGTGTTGCCTTTACAAGAAACCCTTCTAATGGTAATAAAGAACTATATATGGATTTTATATTCAATGCTCAGGGAGAAGATATTGTTTCAGGCAGAATCCTTATGAGGTTTTTTAGTAAGTTAGAAGATGTAATGCCCGAATTATATGAGGAGATTCAGAATATATCAAATAAACTTGAAAATGAATTTAAAGATATGCAGGAATTTGAATTTACTATTGAAAATAGAAAACTTTTTTTACTACAAACAAGGTCTGGTAAAAGAACAGATTATGCAGCTATAAAAATTGCCTATGATATGTTTAATGAATCAATTATAAATGATGAAGAGTTTTTAAAAAGAATTGAAGGGATAGATCTAAAAAAAATAAATATTTTCAACATATTAAATGAGGAAAAACTTGAGGTAATAGGCAATGCAATTCCAGCTAGTTTTGGTATAGTAAGTGGCAGAATTGCTTTTACTGAAGAATCAGTAAAAAAATATAAAAAGCAGAATAAGAACGTAATATTTTTAACATATGATATTAGTACTGACAATATAAGTGCAATGCATTTGTCTGACGGAATTCTAACAACAGTTGGAAGTAAAACCTCTCATGCGGCTGTTGTTGCAAGGCAGTTAAATAAAGTTTGTTTGATAGGTTGTTCTTCTCTTAAGATTGATATTGATAAAAGGGTATGTTATTTTTCAGAAAAAAAACTTAAAGAAGGTGAAATAATCTCTATAGATGGGAATACTGGCAATATTTATAAAGGCGAGATAACATTTAGAGTTGAGCAACCAGTGAAACTTATAAATGATATTGAAATAATAAAAAAGGGTAGTTAATTACCAACTCGGTAACCTCTTTTATAAATAGTACCTGGAATATTAACAGGTAGAGCTCCTTCTGGTTTTATTTGACCTGTTAAAAGATCTCTGACAGCATCTACTAAAACACTATAAAGGTTCTTATTTACTGTCATGGGTTCCTTAAATCTATTAAGAGCATAACTGGCAATAAAGGCGTCAGAAAAATTTAAACTAATTATATCATAAGGTAATCCCAGAGACACAATGATTATTGGTTTATTATACTTTTCCAATAAATGTGCGTATAGCACCTGATTTTTATGGAGTGGTGGTTTTTCTGAAGAAAAAGTTGTAAAAATGAAGTAATCACAATCAATTAAATATTTTTCAACTGATTTAATAGTTTTATCAATTTCCTTTTCTGACATGTTATTTATATTTGGTAATTCTGTATAATATGTTTTAAATCCAGCTCTGTAAAAAGATTCTGATAACTCCTTAGAACCATAAGGTCCAGCAATATAAAGAGTGCTATTTTTCTTTAAAGGTAAAATATTGTTATTAACAAGAAGGGTTAGAGATTTTTCAAAAGCTTCCTTTGATAGTTTTTTATGTTCAATTGAGGAACATGCCTGAACAGCTTTGTTATAATCTATAATAGGATTGTCTAAAATGCCTGAATCTTCTTTAAGTTTTATCATGCGATTATAACTATCATTTAGCATATCTTTATTGATTCTGTTATTTTTAAGAGCATTAAATAGACCATCTAAAATCTGTGTTTGTTCGTTATAATCTCCAGTTGCCATAAGAACATTGGCACCAGCATTTAATGCATTTAGAGCTGCTTCATCTACATTGTAAAACTCATCTATAGCATCCATATTTAATCCATCAGTAACTATAATACCATTGAATCCCATCTTATCTCTTAAAAGGTCAGTTAATATTGTTTTAGAAAAAGTTGCAGGATTTGTACTATCAAGGGCATTTACTATGATGTGTGCAGTCATAATACTTTTAACATTATTTTGTATTGCTCTTTCAAAAGGTTTCAGGTGAATATTAGTAAGTGTATTTAAATCGTCATTAATTACTGGTAAATTAAAATGTGAATCCACATCTGTGTTACCATGACCTGGAAAATGCTTTGCCGTTGCGATAATTCCAGTTGATTGGTAACCTTTTATAAAGGCTTCTACAAATTGAGATACCACATATGGATCATCTGAAAATGAACGTATACCAATAACAGGATTATTGTGGTTAGTATTGACATCAGCAACGGGGGAATAATTCCAATAAACACCCATTGATTTTGCCTCAGAAGCTACAGCTTTTGCAATATTTTCTGCTAGTGCAGGTGAGCCTGTTGCTGCAACCCCCATTTCATGAGGAAAGACAGTGGCACACTCTTTCATGTTATATGCAGCACCAGTTTCAAAATCTGCTGCAAAAATTAGCGGGATATGTGTGTATTCTAATGATACCTGTTGAAGTTTATTAAATATTTCAACTGTGTTTTTGAGATTTGTTTGTCTATAAAATATTATTGAGCCTATGTGATATTTTTTAATAATATCTATAGTTTTATCTATGTCTTCTTTTATCAATTCCACCTGAATTGTTTGTCCTAATTTAAATTCATCAGAGATTTCCTCTGAACTTAAATTCTGGAAAAAGGTAATTAAGAATAAAAGGATAATGAATAAAGTGAAGCGATTTAATCTGTACATAAAATTTATATATTATTCTTTTTTTACATTTAATTCATTATGACAGGTTGTACATTCCATAGATGCTCCCATTTTTTTATGACATGACCAGCAGAAGTCATTATGAAAAGACCCAATAGGATTACTTTTAGGTGACAGTGTAGAGTTATCATTAAGATTTTTTAAACTCATATCGGTCATTGAGTGACAACCATCACAGCCAAAAAAATTTTGATGTATCCAGTGAGGAAAATCAACTGCTTTCATGTTCCCTGCAGGCGCATATTTACTTTTTAAATTGATATTTTCTGGTCCTGCCCCTTGCTGAGCAAAAATTATAGTGGAACACATCATAATAGAAATAGCTAAAAACAATACATAATGTTTCATAAACTACCCCCTTATAAATTTATTAATTATACATATTTTATAAAAATATTTCATCAAAAAACAGTTGCATTTGGCTCCATGCTCTGTGTGCTATTTTTTCATTGTAAGCTATGCCTATCTGCCTATTATCTCCTGATTCTGGGTTCATAAAGCTGTGGTAAGCTCCTCCGTAAATATGCATTTGCCAGTCTGCTTGGGATTCTTTCATTTCACCAATAAAATCTAAAACTTCACTTTGGGGAACAAGTGGATCTTCTGCACCATGTAATACTAATATTTTAGGTTTAACATATTTTTCTTTAAATTCTTTTGGAGTGTTAAGAGAGCCGTGAAAGCTAACTGCGCCTCTAATTTCTGAATTTGCTCTTGCAAGCTCTAAGGCAGCCATGCCACCAAAGCAAAAACCGATTACAGCAAGTTTTTCGCAATCAACATATTCCAATTTTTTTAATTCATTTAGAGCTAAAATCAGTCGCCTCCTTAATAATGCTCTGTCATTTTTATATATTGTGGAGACTTTTAAAGCTTCTTCTGGAGTTTTAGGTCTCACATCTTTGCCATAAATGTCAGCGCACATAGCAATGTAGCCCATTTTTGCAAGTTCAATAGCTTTTGATTTAACAAGGGCGCCTATGCCTGTCCACTCGTGTATTACTAAAATACCAGGTTTTTTGTATGCTGTATTTTCAGGATACGCAATAATTCCTTCAAGAGGTATATTATTATCAAAATAATCTAATGAATTTTTATAAATTTTTATATTATCTCTTTTTTCCATCTTGTTTCCCTCTTGCAGAACATATTATATTATCTACAGTAAAAGTTAAATATTAAACATAAATAATTAGAAAGTTAATAGCAAATACTACAAAATAGCATATAATTTAATATAAGCTCAAAAGGAGACTATATATGAAAAAAATATTTTTTGTAGTGGTGTTGTTTTTGTATGTTTCTGTTTATGCAGAGGAATCTTCCAATTTATTACATATTAGAGGTATTGTGACAAATGAGGGTGTGGAGTGCCCTGCAATAAGGGGTGATGATGGTAAGCTCTATACACTTACAGGTTTTTCTGAGCAGTTATATGTTGGCGATGTAATAGAAGTTGTTGGTAGGCCTGTTGAGGTCTCAATATGCATGCAGGGGACAACTTTGTCCGTTATAGCATATAAAAAATTAGCTCCCTCAGGTTACAGTTACGTAATTTTAAAGGGTGAAATTTTACCCGAAACAGTGGGAGTACGCAATTGTTTTGCCTTAAGAATGGAAAATGGCGATATATATGGAATAGACAAAGGTGAAAAGATGATAAAAATTTTGCCCGGGTATTATACCATAATTGCTGAGGAAAGACTGACAAAAAATTTACCCTGTGGTAAAGATGTAGTAAAAACTTATAACCTTGTGAACACTCCCGGCAGTAATTAATTTTAGCACATAGGGCACGTTTTTTGCATTAGCATTGAAACTTCTTTTTTATCTGGCCGCCATTTGCCTAAATAATCAAGGGAAGTTTCCTTATATTTTGGATCCATGTCACGACCTGTTAAATTCATGACTTTTACAATTGTATCAAAATCTGGCATATGCTTGTCTGGGTCTTCATTATCTGCAATGAGGTATGATGAGTAAGCCTTTGAAGCACCAATGGCATTTCTCTCGATACAGGGAATTTGGACATAGCCTCCCACAGGATTGCAGGTTAAGCCTAAGTGGTGTTCTAGAGCAATTGTTGCAGCGTTCGTTGATTTTTTATGTGATTCACTTTTAGCGTATGCTAACATTGAAGCTGCCATAGCTGAGGCAACACCAATTTCACCCTGACAACCCACATCAGCTCCTGCTAAGCTTGCATTATGCTTAATAATGAAACCTGTTGCTGCAGCTGCTATAAATCCTTTTATTAAATCTTCTTCAGAAAATTTCAGGTAATTTTTTGCCACATAAATAATTGCAGGCAGTACTCCAGCAGAGCCCAATGTAGGAGCAGTTACCACTCTGTGACCCACTGCATTTTCTTCAGCAGCTGCAAAGGCTGCAGCATTCAATTCTATTAAAAATTTATCAAAATTTTTATCAGATTTCTTTGAATTATTGTAAAGCACTGCTGCATTTCTTGAAAGTCCTATAAAACCTGGCATTATCCCTGTTGAATTTAGTCCTTGTTTTACAGAATTCTCCATAACATGCAGTATTTTCTTAATATGTTCGTTAATATATGTTTCATTTTTTTGGGTAATTGATTTTTCATTTTCAATTACTAATTGATGGAGTGATAAATTGTTATTTTTTATAATGTCTGTCAATTCTTGCATATTTGTATATTTAAAGTGTGGTTCTCCGCTAGTCTTGCTTTTATAATCCTTCCATTCTATAAAGCCACCACCTACAGAATAGTATTCTTTTTCAAATAATTTTTTGTTCTTTCCATATAATGCAAAAATCATAGTATTAGAATATGGGTAATTATGTTCTATGCTATCAAATATGATGTCGTTGTAAGTAAAATTAATGATTTTGCTGTTTAACTTTACCCTGTACGCTTTGCTTTTATCGTTGAAAATATTATCGAAGAATTTTTCAGGACAATTTTCAGGGTTGTAGCCCAATAGTCCTGCTGTAATAGCTCTATCAGTGCCATGATTTTTCCCAGTTGCAGATAGGCTGCCAAAAAGCCTTACTTTTATGTTAAATGATTCACCAGGTATATCCTGAAGTTTGTTTATCTCATTTAAAAAATCTAAAGCTGCCTTCATTGGAGCAATTGTGTGAGAGCTTGAAGGACCAAGGCCGATTTTAAAAATTTCAAAAATTGATGTATTTATATAAGGTTTCTCTGCTGTGTTTACAGGATTTTCTTTTGTTATGGTACTTGATTCACCTTTAATATCTTTCCCATAGACTGAGCTTAATTTAATGCCACCTAAAGTAACAGTGCCACCCATTGCCAATAGCTTTAAAAATTGCCTTCTTTCGATATTATTCATATTATCCCCCATAATTAAATTTGTTACTAAATAATTATATCACTAAAAAAACATTAGTATAGCAATTTTAGTTAAGAATTCATCTACTTACCAAATAGAGTTTGATAGAAATGCAGTGGTTAATGAGCATTATTATCAACTAATGACACCTTTACAAACACCAGTTTTTACAGACTAATCATGCTGCTAAAGCGTGTGCAACTTTTTTATACTTCTTATAAGTTCTTTAAATATTTTATTCATTTCTCCATCTGAAGAAAAAAACTCAAGGACTTTAGCTTTTTCACCAAGCTTTACATCTTTTAATAAT
>DHGE01000184.1:2485-12107 GCA_002402635.1 Deferribacterales bacterium UBA4806 | reverse complement strand
TGGAATGGATCACAGAGTTAATATGTTAAGTGCCTTTTTCTCAGGTGGTATATTTGTCATGCTTGTTGACACTCTCTTTAAGACGTTATTTTATCCATATGAAGTTCCTTTAGGTGCAATTACGGCAATTATTGGCACTCCTGTTTTTATATATTTAGTGAGATATAAGTTGTGAAACTTGAAATAAAGAATCTTGCTTTTTCTTATGATAATAATTTTAGACTCGAAATTGATGATTTTTCAATTGCAGATAGTGGCATTATTTCATTAATAGGGCCCAATGGAAGTGGTAAAAGCACACTTTTAAAAATAATTACAAGTATCTTTAAAGACTATAGTGGCGAAATTTATCTAAATGATAAAAACTTGAAAAAGTTCACAGAAAAAGAAATTGCAATGAATGTGTCATATGTAAATACCTATCTTGCTTTTAAGCCCTCAATTAAGGTTATTGATGTTGTCTCCACTGGTCGCTATGTCTATAACAAAGGATTTGGCATATTAAATAGGGCAGATTTTGACAAAATAGAAGAGGCTTTAAAATTAGCTGAAATACATAGCAAGAAAGATTATTATATCAATCAATTATCAAGTGGTGAACTTAAAAGAGCTCTAATTGCAAGAGGCATTGCACAGGATACGCCTGTTTTAATGTTAGATGAGCCCTTTGCCAATCTTGATCCAAAATACTCAGTAAAGATAATGTCGATTATAAAAAGATTAAAAAAAGAAAAAATTATTATAATGGCCACGCATGATATAAATATAGCACTCTTAATGTCTGATATAATTTTAGCTTTAAAGAATGGTAAAATCTTTTTTTTATTTGACAAAAACAATAGTTTTAATATAGATAAATTAAGTGAGCTATATGAGGTAAATTTAGATTTACTACGCAGGGTTTTTTTAGCAGGGAAGTTTGGTGAGAATCCAGCGCTGTCCCGCAACTGTGAGTCTGATGAACGCCTTGTAAACCACTGTCAAAAGTCAGATGGACTTTTATAGCAAAGTTTAAGATGACTTTGATGGGAAGGATAGGTTAGTAAAGAGAAGACAAGCCAGGAAACCTGATAAAAAACTTCGGATAATGCCACTTACGCGGATAAGGAGGTTTTTCATGACTTTGGTCAAATTATTAATTTTCTTGCCTTTTATTAAGATTTAATGGAAATTCAGTGAAAAGGTTTTTTGTTTTAATATTTTTCTACCATATTATTTCATATTCATATGAATTACCTGAAATAAAAGTATTTGGAGATAAGCTTGAGCAAAATTTAAAAGATTCTTTTGCTAATTTAGAGGTTATAACTAAAGAAAGAATTGAAGAAATAAGTCCAACAGATACTTATGATATAATTAATTATATTAATGGGTCAAATTTAAAATCATATGATAGAAAACACACAAATATTGATTTAAGAGGGTTTGGTGAGAAAGGTGGCTTAAACAATTTAATTTTATTAAACGGTATGAGACTGAATGCAACCGATATGTCTGGGGTTGATTTGTCAACAATACCTGTTGATTCCATTGAGAGAGTTGAAGTCTACCATGGAGGGAATTCAGTATTATTTGGTGACAGAGCAATTGGTGGAGTTATTAATATAATTACAAAAAAACCTACAAAAAGTGGCTTTAATGTAAAGTCAGATTTTGGTTCATATAATTATGAAAATTATTACACAGATGGAGTTTATGCTAATGAAAATTTTTCATTAATGCTTAATGCCAACAGGAATAGAACAGATGGATATAGAAACAATAGTGGTTTTGATGCAAATTCAATTGGTGGAGAGTCTGCTTATTTTGGAGAAAATTTGGAATTTAATATTTCTGGCTCCTATTCAGACTCTGATTATGGTCTACCAGGGGGTCTTTCAAAAAATGATTTAAAAGAGTACGGTAGAAGATACTCGGCATTTCCAAATGATGGCGGTGGCGATAAAGAAGGTTATGTAACTAATAGAGTTAAGTTGTTTTTACCAATTGGTGATTTTGTGGTAAATGGAGATTATAGGAATAGAAACAGAGATTATGATGTATCAGGTTTATCATATGATGATGAATTAACGTACTATTCAATGAAGCCCCAATATATATTAAGTTTTAATAACACAATATTTAATAATAAAGTTCAACTGGGTTATGATTTTGAACAATATGATGTATCGATAAAGGAAAGAACCTATGAAAATAATAGTAAATTAAGAAGAACCTATCATGGTATATATATTTTTGATACTTTTAAAATTAACAAATTTACTATTCAGGCAGGATACAGAAAACAGTATAAAAAGGACTTGTTTAAAATAGAAAATGATAGCCGTAAAGACTGGCCCGATAGTTATCTTTTTATGATAGCTTATACAATTAATAAAAACCATAATTTATATATCAAGTATGATAGGAGTTTTAGATTTCCCACAACAGATGAATTAATGGAGTATGGTGGCAAATTAAATGATGAGCTTAAACCTCAAAAAACTCATACCATTGAGGGGGGGTATAAATTTATATATAAAGAGTACTATGCCAATTTAGTTGCCTTCTATCAAAAAACAGATGATGAAGTATTTACAAATCCAGAGGCAATTTATTATAACGAAGGTTTTTATAATACCAATTTTAATACAAAACGATTTGGCATTTCCATTAATTCAGGTGTTTCAAATAAATACTATTTAGTTGATCTAAAGTACAGCTATATTAACGGGAGCATTGATGAACATTCTTACAATAATGTAGAAATTCCTTTAGTCTCCAAGCATTCTGTAAAGGGTCTTTTTGGATACAAAAGTCCCTTTGGCTTTAACATTTATTATACTATAAATTATAATAGCTCCTATTATGCAGGCAACGACTATTTAAATGAGGCAAAAAAGATAGATGGTTACTTTGTAAGTGATATAAAATGCGAATATAATTATAAATTTGTTTCTGCCTATTTCAAAATAAATAATCTATTTGATGAGAAATACTATGATTATACATATTATAGTAATTTAGATGGATATCATTATTATCCATCTAATACAAGAAACTGGGTGACAGGTGTTTCCATTAAATTTTAGAAATAAGAAAATAATTATTCCATCAATCACATATTTTATAATTTTATCTTTTTTCATTCATTTATTATTATTTTATGTATTATTTAAATCCTATAAACCAATAGTAAATAAAAAGGGCAACGTTGTAACTCTTTCTATTGAAAAAAAGATTGTATCTAAAGGTGTAGGTGAAGTAATAAAAAATAAAAAGGCTAATAATATAGAGAAATCTCAAGAGCGACAAGTAACTAAAAAAAGTGTCAGTGAAAGAAATAAAAATACAAGTAAAATTAAAAAAAAAAGTTAAAAATTTGTCTAACACAAAAAGTTTAGTATCAAATCAAAGTGATAAAAATGAGGGATTTAATAAAAAGAAAGTTAATGAAGAAATAAATATAGAACAAAAATTGGATGATAAAGATATGATAAGTGGCAAAATAAAAATTGATTCAAATGAGGAAAAAATTGCAAGTGTTGGTAGTTCTGTAAATAAAGATATGTTAATAGATGATTATATAAATTATGTATATGAGATATTGAAAAAAAATATATATTATCCAAATCTTGCCTTAAGACGTGGTCTTGAAGGAACTGTCTATGTGGAATTTATTATTACTATAAAGGGAGAAATAAAAAATATTAAAATAGCAAAATCAAGTGGTTATAAAGTATTAGATAATACTGGTATAAAAATAG
Organism: Deferribacterales bacterium UBA4806; assembly: GCA_002402635.1. Lineage (GTDB taxonomy): Bacteria > Chrysiogenota > Deferribacteres > Deferribacterales > UBA228 > UBA228. The sequence goes on along the minus strand of DHGE01000184.1, from coordinate 8,361 downwards.
CTGAAAGATGTTCACCATTAAAAGCGCCTCCCAAAGAAATAAAACTTACTGCTCCCATAGTTTTTGCTTTGAAAAAATAGTATCAAAAATCTGTGTAAATAATATTTTCTAAAAACAATATTCTATTCATAAAAAGCAAATATAACATATGTACAGACAATTAAATTTTTGACTAAATTAGTTAGTTAGAACTGTGAGTGTCTCAGTTAGTATAATTGTAATATTGATTAATTTAATCTTTTAAGTGTTAATTAAATCTGTTATCAGTACATAATCTAATAGCTTCTACACCACAAGCTTGATTCATTATCTTGGCAGGGTCTGTGTTGTCAAGAAATCCAATAAAGGCTTCTGAACAAGGCCCTATTGCAAAAAGCATAAGTGGTTCTGCTGAATGATTGCCTGTTGCGAATGTAACTTTTAATTCATTAGAAACAGCTCTCCCAATCCAGTTTGCTGGTTGATTAGAAAAAATTAGGCCATTATTATATATAACATTATAGGCTACTGTTGAAGAAACATGAAATAGGGATAGATGAAAAAAGGTTAGAACAAACAAAATCAATACATATAATCTATGTTGTTTAAACAAATCTCTTATTTTATAGATACTATAAACTCCCTATAAATATAATTATAATATTTTTTTTGATGAATCTCTCCAATTTTCAAGACAAAAATTATAGCAATGAGGTGAAGAAGTAAGCATATTAATTATGCTTATAAAATAATTATTTTAAACAGTGTCAGAGTTAAAAAGTATTAGAAGGGTTTAACAAAAACAATGAAGGCAGGTGAGTAACTCACCTGCCTTCTATACTATTTAGAAATTTTTAACTGGAGATGGTCCGAGAGGAAATCCATTTGGGTTAATATATATCATATACTTTGTGTTTCCACTTTGTAATTCAAATACATACGAACTTGCCCCTCTTGGAGTAGCAAATACAGCATATCCTGTAACAACAAAGTTATAAGATGGATTTTGTTTAATGTAGTTTTGTATAATATTTTTAGCCTGTTCTTCAGTTACTGCCTGGTTAGTTTGATTCTGCTGTTGCATCATTCTTGGAGCCTGCCTCATTCCTGGACCTTGCCTCATCTGAGCATTCACTGAAGAATAAATTGCGAATAACATAAATAATGTAACTACTATTAATATCTTTCTCATATTAAGCCTCCATAATTAATAGTTATAGTATGGACAATTTGGGTTTGTGGGATCCATTATTCTTTGTCTTAGTTGAATGCCACCTGAAGGATTTACTGAGTTCTGTCCTCTCTGGTTAGTTGACTGACCAAATCCTGTCCCATTGTAATTTTGCATTAAACGTGGACACGTTCCAGTTCCACGAGATCCACTTTTAGAGCCACCGCGTCCGTTGCCATTACCACCTTGTGCGAATGCAGAAGTAATAAATAGAGCAATTGTTATTACTGTTAAACCAACTAAAAAAAGTTTTTTCATTTTGACACCTCCTTTAAAGTATCTATTCAATATATGAGCAATAATGATGCCAGAAATACCTTTGTAAAAGATGCTTATAAATAGCTTTTAGAAATGGAACATTAATTCATTATTGTAAAATAATTACACATGTGTGTAATACTTACACATATTAAATTCTGATCTGGAATTCTTCTATTTTATTATAGAGACTTTTTCTTGAAATACCCAGTATTTTTGCTGCTTCAGTTTTATTACCATCAGCTTTTTTAAGAGCTTCTAAGATTAGTTGTTTTTCATTTTCCCAGATATTTAGCTTATTAGCACCTGTATTAATATTATTATAGTTTAATTCAGGTAGTAAATCTTCATCTAAGACACTTTGTCTAGCAATGATAATGGTGCGTTCTATTATATTCTCCAATTCTCTGACATTGCCGGGGAAGGAATAATTATGTAATATATTCATAAAACTATCGGTTTTAGTTTTAATAATTTTATCGTATTTTCTTGCATATTTTTGAATGAAGTAATCAACCAACACATCAATATCTTTTTTTCTTTCTCTTAAAGGTGGGATATATATGGGAAATACATTAATTCTATAATATAAATCTTCTCTAAACTTATTTTCATCCATCAATGTTTTTAGATTTTTATTTGTAGCTGTAATGATTCTCACATTAACTTTTATTTTTTTGTTTGATCCCACTCTTTCAATGGTTTTTTCCTGTAGTACTCTAAGTAATGATACCTGACAATTTAAAGGTAGTTCCGCAATTTCATCTAAAAAGAGTGTTCCACCATCTGCTTCTTCAAATTTCCCTGGTCTATCACTAATTGCTCCTGTAAAAGCTCCTTTGACATGTCCAAAGAGTTCAGACTCAATTAAATTTTCATTAATTGCTCCAGAATTAACTGCTATAAACGGCCCATTTGCTCTTTTAGAATTTTTGTGTATTGCCCTTGCAATAAGTTCTTTACCAACACCAGATTCCCCTAAAATAAGAACTTTTGCATCAGTATCTGAAACTAATTTTAATTGTTCTATTATATCTTTCATTGGGCTTTCAAGATGATACACCCCATCAAAGATAAATGTGTTTTCCTTTACACTTTCACTAACAATCTTATTAGGTTTAATTTCACTTAAAATTTTTAAAAGGTAATCTATATCTACTGGTTTTGTAATAAAGTCAATTGCACCCAACTTTGTTGCTTTAACTGCATTTCTAATTGTACCAACAGCGGTTATAACAATTACAGGTATTTGTAAGTCTTCTTTTCTTATTAACTCTAATAGCGTTAAACCATCTAAAACATCCATTTTCAAATCAAGCAACATTGCCTTATATTTATGTTTTTTTATTAAATTAAGGGCTTCTAAACCATTTTCAGCTTCATCTGCAATAAAACCAGACTTTTCTAAATGTAGTTTTAACATTAATCTATGATTTGCTTCATCATCAACGATGATAATTTTATCCATTTGAATCATCAAATATTAAATTTATAATAAAGGGATTTGTTGTAGTTACTTTAATAGAAAAACCCTGTAATTCCATAAGTTTTTTTGATATAGAAAGGCCCAATCCACTACCTTTAGCTTTTGTAGTATAAAATGGTTCAAATAATTTTGTAGAATCAATTTCTATACTATCCTTTAATTTGTTTATAATTAGGATTTTTTTATCTTCTTTTAATTCTAACAAAATTTTTTCTGAAGCAGGGGATGCTTGAATTGAGTTTAATAATAAATTCATAAGCACCTGTAATAACTTATCACGATCAGCATATATTTGAAAATCAACTCCATTTATTTCTACTGTTAATTTTTTCTGCTCAATTTCATAAGTTAACAATGAAAGGGTTTTGTCAATTAATTCCTTTATATTGCAATTGCTTTTATTAAAGTTTATTTCTCTTCCAAAATATAAAAAGTCATTAATTAATTTATTAATTCTTGAGAGTTCGTCGAGACTTTTGTTTAAATATTCCTTTACAGAATTTGAATCAATATTGTTCAAGCTGTACTTTATAAGTCCATCAATTGAGCTTAAAGGGTTTTTAATTTCGTGGGCTAATATATTTGAAAATTTTCCAAGCTCAGCATCTCTTTCTGAAATTTTACGCAAATATTCTGATTTTTTATATAAATTTATTAATTTTAATATGTAGAAATAGGCAAGTATCATTAAAATTAAAATTACCAGAATTACTATTAAGTGATTATAAAAATGAGTTCTTAATGTTTTATATCCTTCATTGTTTAATGAAATAGCTATATTTATTTCATTAAATGGAATGTTAACATTAGCCTCATTAGATTTATTCATTCTGCCTTTATTCCCCTGCATTGCCATAGAAAGAGGTTCATAAATTACAAATTCACTATTATTAAATACCATTGTAAGTTCTTTTAAATTAGTTTTCAGCTCTGGTATATTGTTTTTATAAGCTGATGTTATTACTTTACTGTTGTTATTATAAATTAATATATTTTTTATAGATGATTGATTTTTAAATTCCTGGATAAAGGTTTCCAAATTGTGGCTTGTATCACCTCTTATAATCATTTTTAAACGATTACCCATTTCAAAAGATCTGAGTAAATATAAGCCTAAATCCATTAAATTTTTCTTATATATAGATAATGTTTTTAGAGATGAATGTATATGAAGTGCACCAGCAATAATATTAAATATAATTATACATATTAAAAATATTTTCAAATATTTACTGAAACTATACATATTAATTATATATCATATATCCCACAGAATAAACATTCAACATTAGTATTAAAAATGTCATGTAAATACATTTTATTTGTAATTACTAATGACAATTATATATTTTATTTCTTTACTGGCTATGCTATTCTAAATTAGTTTTATATTTCAGTTGAGGGTATTATTATGGGGAAAAGGAATTACAAATTGTACGCTTTTTATGTTATGGCTTTTGCTGGCCTTGGTGGCTTTTTATATGGTTTTGATGTTGGAGTTATTACTGGAGCTATAGTCTTTATGAAAAACGATTTAGGTTTAACTGAAAGGCAACTTTCTTTCATAGTGGCTGCTGTTCTGGGTGGTGGTTCCATTGCAACACTATTTAGTGGTCCCTTGGCAGATTTTATTAGTAGAAAGGTTATGATTATGATATCTGGATTATTATTTATAATAGGGATATATTTAACAATGATTGCATACAATTATGAAACCGTCATGTGGGGTAGGCTTATTCAGGGCATTGGGGTAGGTGTTATAACAATTGTAATGCCATTGTATATAATAGAAACAACGCCTGCATCTTTGAGAGGTAGGAGTATTACACTTTTTCAACTATTTTTAACTGCTGGTATTCTTATATCATCAGCTTCAGATGTGTTTTTCCACAGATCTGGAAATTGGAGAGCAATGTTTTCAATAGCCTTAATACCTGGTATAGTGTTTTTTATTGGCTCTATATTTCTTGTAAAATCACCACGATGGCTTTTTAAAAAAGGTTATACAGAGAAAGCTAAAGAGGCATTATCGAAAATAGTTGATAAAAGTGAAGCAGAGAAAAGCATGAATGAATTATTAGAGATTGAAAAGGAGACTATAAACGCTGGTAAGTTTAGTATAAAATTATTTTTCAGTAAACTTTATTTTATGCCATTTATTATTGCACTTTCTGTTGCAATTTTAAATCAATTAACAGGTATAAATTCTTTAATTCAGTTTAGTACATACATAATTAATAAATCTGGCATTTCTTCAGTTTTGGTTTCGATGACTGGGACAGTAGGAATTACCTTGATGAATTTTCTTATAACTGTTGTAGCTTTTATACTTATTGATAAGTGGGGTAGGAGACCTTTGATAATAACTGGGACTCTTGGCACTTCAGTATCTTTAATATTTTTGGGTTTTATCTCATTTTTTTTACAACCCTCAGCTTTACAGGGATACTTAACTATTTTAGGATTAATCATGTTTATATGTTTTTTTGCCATTGGCCCAGGAGTTGTAGTTTGGCTTGCAATCTCAGAAATTTTACCACTTAAAATTAGAAGTATTACTATGTCAATTGCTCTATTTGCTAACTCTCTTGTATCAGCTATATTGGCAGCATTTTTTATGGACTTATCAAAGTTCATTGGATATGCAGCTAATTTTTGGTTTTGTGGTCTATGCACATTCATATATTTTCTTGTTGTTTATTATATGTTGCCTGAAACAAAGGGTAAAACCCTGGAAGAAATTGAAGTATTTTGGGAGAAAGCATAAATGGAAAAAATATTTTATGTAGGTATTGATGGTGGAGCTTCTAAAACAGATATTGTTATAAAGGATAATTCAGGTAATATATTGAGCAGATTTAAAAGTGGTCCAGCAAATATTAGTGTGTCTCTTAATAGAGCCTATAATTCTGTGTATGAAGG
>DHGE01000184.1:0-2470 GCA_002402635.1 Deferribacterales bacterium UBA4806 | reverse complement strand
TTTGCTGGCTTGGGACTAGCAGGACTAGAAGATGCAGAAGCCTATAATGAGTTTGTCAAAAAATTAACTATTTTTGATGATTTTATTATAAAAACTGATGCTTTTGTTGCATGTCTTGGAGCACATAAAGGTGAAAACGGGATGATAGTTGTAATTGGAACTGGTTCAGTTGCTTTTGCAATATGCAATAACAAGGGATACAGGATTGGAGGATGGGGTTTTCCCTATAGTGATGAAGGCTCAGGTGCTTGGATTGGTTGTGAAGCTATCAGGAATACACTTCACTATTATGACGGACGCATAGAGAAATCAGAACTTTTTGAAGAAATATTAAATTTATATGAAAAAAAAGTAGATAAATTAATTTCATGGGCTGCAAAAGCAAAATCAACAGAATTTGCATCCCTTTTCCCCATGGTTTTAAAATATTATAATGCAAATGACAAAGCTGCATTAAAGCTAGTAAATTCAGCAGCAAAAGAAATAGAATCATTAGTTGTAGGAATGGATAAAAGATTAGGTACTAAAGAGTTAAAAATCTCCTTAATTGGTGGTGTTTCAAAAATCATAGCTCCATTACTATGTGAAGATTTCAAAAGTCGTCTTCAGGACCCACTTTTATGTCCAGCTGAAGGTGCGATTTTGTTAATTGAAAAATATTTAAAAGATAAAGATTCATTAAAATATAATGATAGGTGGTAGTGTATGAGTTATATGGTTTCTGAAGCAAAAGAATCATATTTAGCTGTTGAAAAACAGATAAAAGAATATCCCTCTATATTTAAAACTTTGCGTAATATAATAGAAAAAAGGAATATTGAATATATTATAACTGTGGGTAGAGGGTCGTCTGACAATGTGTGTTTATACGGTAAATATATGTTTGAAACTTTATTAGGTTTGCCCACAGCTTCAGCTAGCCCTTCAGTTATATCTTTATATAGATCACAATTAAAATTAACAAATGCCCTAGTAATTGGGGTCTCACAATCAGGGCAGAGTTCTGACATTTGTAATTATTTAGAATATGCGAGAAAAAATGGTGCTATAACAATATCTTTTTTAAATAACATAGATTCGCCTTTAGGCAAAATATCCGACTTTGTTGTTCCTGTATTTGCTGGATTGGAAAAAGCAGTTGCTGCGACAAAATCGTTTATAAGCTCCGCTTCAGCACTTGCATATTTCACTTTTTATCTACAAAAAAATAAATTGTTTTTTGAGTATTTTAAAAAATTGCCTGATGAATTATATAATATATCGTCAAAACCTGTTGATATTGATTTTATAAATTGTTTGAAGAATGTAGAAGATGTTTTAGTATTGGGAAGAGGTTATGGTCTTTTTATAGCATATGAAGCCGCATTAAAATTAAAGGAAACTTGTCAAATCCATTCGGAGGGGTATTCTGCTGCTGAAGTCCTTCATGGCCCCATTGCTATATTAAAACCTGAGCTTCCATTTGTAATAATGTGTCAGAATGATGCGTCTATAAGTAGTATAATAGATGTTGCTAAAAAAATAAAAGAGGTGAAAAGTAAATGCTATTTAATCTCTCCTGAAAAGTATAGTTTAGATGTTATTACTGATAATTTAATTGTCTTAAATAAATCAATTCATCCAATGCTTGATCCTTTGCTAATAATACAATATTTTTATTTACTTGTTTCTGACATTGCAAAATTAAGGGGATTAAACCCAGATAAACCAGATTATATCTTTAAAGTAACCAGTACTATATAGTTAACTATTTAAGTATCGTTATTATTAAGTAAATTATAGAGCCAGTTAAAAAGCCATCAGCAAAGGACCATAATAGACCTTTAATTATACCTTTTAATGAATAAGGATTAAATCCAATGTAAGCTAGAGTCATTAAATTCAGTATTTTTTTAAATATCTTATTTTTATCGTATATTAATAGAATGCATAATATAAGCATATAAATAAATGCAAAAATAAGAGCAAAACGTATCATGGTAATTTATCCTCTCATTATATTAGTATGATATACTATATTAAGATTAATGTTATTTCAAAGTCCTTTATTAAAAAATGCCTATAGAAGTGATATTTGCATACGTTAGAAGTACCACCATGTTAAGTGCTGAATAACAAATGTAATGAAATAGATTTATATTATTGTAGACACTCAGGATAATTAGGAGAGCCAGGTCGACAATTCACATTAGGGCTGAACCTTAAGAAATCAGCAATAAGATTGATTGCAGTAGACACAAATGTTTCTAATAAATTTATCCCACTTGTACTGAAAAACTCAGTTATTGAACTAAATAAATTATTTAAGATATTTGTTGGCAGAGCATTTTGATTAATACTTTTTCTTAACATTTCCATTGCAAACTCTACTTTCATAGGCTCATAATTGCTATTTCGCGCATCAATTAAGGCAATTAGTAAGTCATTTAAAAGGTTATCGTCTTTAACATAATTTAATTCATTTTTATTT
>DHGE01000185.1 GCA_002402635.1 Deferribacterales bacterium UBA4806 | reverse complement strand
CATAAGAATTTCAAGGGGATTTTTTCAAACATAATGGTGCATAGAGAAAAGGAAAAATATACTATAAAAAATGCATTTGATGCTGTAGATAAAAATTTTTATGAAAAAAATTGTAAAAGTACTTGTCACGTGACTAAATGTTTAGATTGTCATTCCTTTGTAAAGGATATGCATTTAATTAAAAAACCTGAAATTGATAAATGTTTAAGATGCCATAAGGAGTATTATACAGGTATAGATTATGTAGGCCTGGCTGCGAGAGAAGATCATGAGCGTTATAAAAGAGGAATTTATAAAGATGATGAATATTATTTAAAAATGCTGCCAGATGTTCACTATGAAAAAGGATTTAAATGTAATTATTGTCATAGCATGAAAAGTCTATCTGAAAATCAAGTCTCTTCAAAAAACTGTATAGATTGCCACAAAAATATAAATAAGAATATAGTCGAACATAGTATTGACGAACACTTAGAAAAATTAGAATGCTACGCATGTCATTCTGCCTGGGCAATCAGCGAATTAGGGTCTTTTTACATTCAATTTATAGATAGTAATGTAAGGAAGTATTATAAAAGTTTAAAGCAGGTCTCTGGAGAGTATGTAAAAAGTTCTTTTATTAAAGAGTATGGTTCACCTTTTATAGGTATTAACAATAGAAATAAATATTCACCCATAAGACCTCAGTTTGTATTTTTCTATACCCAAATATACAAAAATCAATTAGTAGGTGATGATAATAGACTGTTGGGAGCTTTCTGGAAAGCCTTATATCCGCACACTATAAGAGTTGAAACATTAATGTGTGAAAGTTGCCATGAAGATCGCAAAAAATATTTACTACTTGATAATAATACAGATATTTATGAATTATCTAAAGATGACCTAACCCTTAGGTCTTTTTACTCAAGTATTGGTCAAAGGATGTTAAATGGGTCCTTTGTTGATAACATGACTTATAATAGTAAAATAAATAAAAAAACTAGAAAATATGTAGAGAATTATATAAAAAAATGGGAAGAATTAATACAATTTATAGAATCAGCAGAAGAATAATCACTAAATCGATAATATTATTGTTAGGGAGTATACTCCTCTATAAAATATTAAAGGTTAACGTCTTCAGACAGAAAAAACAAATAACAGTGAAACTTAAAGATGTTCCTGCTGGTGGGGGAATTGTCTTGAGAGAGCAAAGGGCAGCAATAGTTAAGCTGAATAATGCCATAGAGGTTTATAGTTTAGTTTGCCCACATCTTGGTTGTACGATAAATCTCACGGAGGAACTTTTTAAATGTCCCTGTCACGGAAGTGAGTTTGATCTTAACGGCATAGTTATAAAGGGCCCTGCTAATAAAAACTTAAAAATTTTGACCTATAAAATAGAAGGAGATGTTATTATAATTTATATATAAATGTTAGAAGACTTTTTAAAACATATTTTTCCTAAAGTTATTTTAAAAAACAATTTGAAGTTTGGTTACACCTTTTGCCTTGGAGGTGTGGCTACTCTTGTTTATATAATTCTTTTTATTACTGGAATCCTGCTATTATTTTATTATGAACCATCTCCTGATAGGGCGTATAATTCTATATTATTTATAGAAGAGCATGTCTTCCTTGGGAAGTATTTGAGAAATCTCCACAGATTATGTAATCATATCTTTTTAATATTAATATTTTTACACATTCTAAGAGTTATTGTTACAGGCGCTTACAGATTTAGAAGTTACAATTGGGTAATTGGTATGATTCTCCTTATTGCATCAATATTTGAAGCATATACAGGATATCTCTTACCAATGGACCAATTATCTTTATGGGCTACACAGACAGGTATGGAGCTGATTGAGAAGGTCCCCTCTGGTAGTTTTATTAAAAACTTGCTAGTTGTCGATGGAGTGACAGGCTACCTGACTATTCTTCGATTTTATACTATACACATTATTGTTGTTCCTATATTTATTATTATACTCATGGTCATTCATTTTTATAGAATTAGAAAGGATAGAGGAGTGCTCCCCTATATATAATAACAATAAAGAAAGGGAATATATAAAAAGTGATCCCTATTTTTTTAATATTATTAAATATTCTTCCCTTATTACTCTTATAATTATTTTAGTATTATCTGCTTTTATTGATGCTCCTTTACTAGAAAGGGGTAATATTAAATATCCTCCAAATCCTGCTAAATCAGCATGGTTCTTATTGTGGATTCAGGAACTAGTTAGCTATAGCATATATAATATTTATTTATTACTATTGCTCTTACTTTTTTATATATTGTTACCCTTTATAAGAGGGAAAGGGAAGACTTACTTGACCATGTGGTTTCCCAATGATGATAGGATTATAGCCTTTTTAACAATACTCATATATTTATGTATTATTATTTTAACTGTAGTAGCCTATTTTTTTAGAGGATCCGATTGGCATATAAACTTCTGATATTGTTATTTATTCTTTTAAGCGTTGGGCATATATATCCAGAGGAAATGTGTGTTTCATGTCATATAAATAAAATTCATTATAAGTCGAAGGGGTTATGTACACTCTGCCATTTAGGAAACGCCTACACAACCAGAATGGATCTTGCACATAAAAATATTTTAAATGGAGATTATGCCTATTTTTTGATAAAAGATAATTGGAAAGTATTTAAAGGAAATGACTTAATAGAAAAAGCAGCTTGTAGGCGATGCCACACAGTAGGGAATGAAGGTAATAATATAGCAGCAAACCTTAATGAATCAACTCGGGAAAAAGATATAAAAATGTTAAATGATGCAATAAAGAATCCATTTTTATTCATGCCTCAATATAATTTTTCAAAAAAGCAAATTGTCTATATTTTAAATGCACTTTTCAATAATGCCTTTTACAGCAATGGTAGCAATAAAGGGTATACAATTTTGCACTTTAATAGAGGTATAAAAGGTAAAAATATATTTGATGAAAAATGTGGAATGTGTCATAAGATGATTTCAAAAAAAAGTGGTCCCTTAGGATCTGGTAGCAGAGGACCAAATCTAAGTGGTTTATTTACATATGAGTTTAACCCTATTAAGGAAGTTAAAAAGTGGAATGAAAAAAAATTAAGAGAATGGATCAAAAATCCAAGAGGTATTAAAAAAAATGCATTAATGCCACCGATAATATTAAAGGAAGAAGAAATAAAGGAGATTATAAAAACATTTAATGAGTAGAGAAAATTACATAAATTGCTTTAAGTGTAAACATTTAGTTATTACTTGGGATAGAAATAAACCATACGGGTGCAATGCTTTGGGGTTTAAATCAAAAAGACTCCCATCCATAGAGGTTTATAAGAGCTCAGGGCAGAGATGTATGCTCTTCACTCAAAAGGTATGAGGGAAGATTCAATACCTATCTGTTAACTCTACTTAAATATCTATTGAGTGCATTAACGTATGCTACAGCTGATGCATAAATAATATCTGTCGAAATAGCATGTCCAGAAACATTTACTCCTGATTTTTCAAATTCAACTACTGTTACTACCTCACCCTGTGCATCCTTGCCTGCAGTAATTGCTTTAATTTTGTAATCCTTTAGCCTACCAGGGATGTCTGTAATGCGTTCAATAGCTTTAAATACAGCGTCTACTGGGCCATCTCCAATAGAAGCATCAGTAATTATATTATTATCTTTAAGAAGCTGAACAGTTGCTGTAGGAACTGTGGAATTACCACTTACTATATTTACATACTCAAGTGTATAATATTCCTGAATTTTTGTTAGTTGGTTTTCAACAATTGCAATAAGGTCTTCATCATAAACTTCCTTTTTCTTATCAGCTAATTCTTTAAATTTGTAAAATACTTTATCAAGTTCTTCCTTGTTTAATTTAAATGACAACTCTTCAAGTCTTGCTGATAAAGCATGCCTGCCTGAGTGTTTGCCGAGCACTAACTTATTAGAGGGAAGACCAATGCTTTCAGGAGTCATTATTTCATAGGTGGTACGCATTTTTATAACACCATCCTGGTGTATTCCTGCTTCATGGGCAAAAGCATTTTTACCAACAATAGCTTTATTTGGTTGAACGTCAATTCCTGTAATTGAAGCAAGAAGTCTGCTAGATTTATAGATTTCCTGTGTATTTATTGAGCATGTTACATCTTTGTAAAAATCCTTCCTTACATTAAGAGCCATTATAATTTCCTCTAATGCAGCATTACCTGCTCGCTCTCCAATTCCATTGATTGTACCTTCAATTTGTCTGGCTCCAGCAAGTACAGCCGCCAGAGAGTTTGCAACAGCAAGACCCAAATCATTATGGCAGTGAACACTTAAAATAGCCTTATCTATATTAGGTACCTTATTTAAAATTGTTGTGACCATTTGAGAGTACTCTTCAGGAACGGTATAACCAACCGTGTCAGGGATATTAATAGTTGTTGCCCCTAGTTTAATAACTTCTTCAATAAGCTTGCATAAAAAATCTATATCTGAGCGTGTTGCATCCTCTGCTGAAAATTCAACATCTGCACAGAGGCTTTTTGCAAATTTTACTGCTTCTTTAGAAATCTCTAATACCTCTTCAGCTGATTTATTTAACTTATATTTCATGTGTATTGGGGAAGTGGCTATAAAAGTATGAATTCGTGGACTTTTTGCCCCCTTTAAAGCTTCCCATCCCACTTCAATATCTTTCTTGTTAGCCCTGCAAAGGCCTGCAACAGTCGAGAATTGTATTACCTCTGAAACCTTTTTTACAGCTTCAAAATCCCCTTGAGAAGAGATAGGAAAGCCCGCCTCTATAACATCTACGCCCAATTTTTCTAATTGTAGTGCAAGCCTCACCTTTTCGTCTATATTCATGCTAAAACCAGGAGATTGCTCACCATCTCTTAAAGTTGTGTCAAAGAATATAATTTTTTCAGGCATTTTTGTCACCTCACTATTTTAATCGGGCAATAACATCAATTCCTGCCTCTACTTTGTCCTTGGGTAAAACAAGGATCTCAAAGTTAGGGGGGATTAATAGGGTTATG